>JBLIRS010000180.1:0-7095 GCA_049472415.1 bacterium
GTGTCCGTTAGTTCATGGGCAAAGTCAAGTTTTCGGAAATGCAAGCGAAAATAAAAGATGCCTTTGTGAAAGGTGATATTTCAAGGGCCATCGAATCAATAGAAAAATACTTCGATACAGGTAATTGTTCCCTCTGGCATTTATTTAAGGATGTGCAGAGAAAGGTCTTAAATCAGATCATTCATGACACCTTAAATGAGGTGGAGGGATCTTTAAGACAGATAAATGAACACCACTATTCCATCATCCAGGTAATGAGGCAGTTGAATGTGCCTCTGCCGAGAGTGCTTGCGATCACGGAAGAATTCATTCAAAACACGGACCTGCTAAACCTCCTGGAAAGCGAAGAAATCGATATTCAGCGCCTTCAGAAGCTGATAGAGAAAATCGAGGACGGGTCATTCAATGTGGACAAAACCACACTCAATTTTTTAATCAACAAAAAAATAAATACCATGATGAGGGAATTTTCCAAAAACCCTTATAATCCCTCTTTACTGGGATCAGCCGAATCCCTGCTCCGGGCTCTGGACCCATTGTCCCTGAGTCCTGATCTCTGGGAGGCGCAGAACATCTATTTTTCAGTTGGGAAACAACTTCTGGCGGAAATGGAAGACAGGGCCGGCATCGGTGATGGAGAAGCCAACAACTGGTTGGAATGTTTTCAAAACATGGGTGATTATTTACAGGTAAAGATTGTATAATGCATATTCCGGTTTCCACTTACAGGGTTCAGTTTAACCCTTCATTTGATTTCAATTCGGCACGCAGGATAATACCCTATCTCTCGGATCTGGGGATTTCCGATCTCTATGCATCACCCATCTTTAAGGTGAGAAAAGGGAGCATGCACGGCTATGACGTGGTAGACCCCAATCAGTTGAATCCCGAGCTTGGAGACACAGAGGATTTTGAAAGGCTGATCGCTGAATTAAGAAGCATGGACATGTTCTGGCTCCAGGATATCGTTCCCAATCACATGGCATATGACAGCCAGAATGAGATGATCATGGATCTTCTGGAAAACATGAAAAATTCCAAATTTTATCATTTTTTTGACATTGATTGGGACCATTTCTATGACAGCCTTAAAGGAAAGCTGCTGACACCGTTTCTGGGGAAATTCTATTCCGAATCCCTGGAAGACGCAGAGATCCAGGTAAGATATGATGAGAATGGTCTTAGCGTAAATTATTACTCACTCCGGCTCCCTTTAAGATTAAAATCCTATGTCCGGGTGTTCAAGCATAATATAGGAGTGCTCGAAGGGACACTCGGGCCAAACAATCCCGAACTTATAAAATTCCTGGGCACCCTTCATCTGCTTGATGATTTGGCCGATATCAAGGAATTCAAACCTGAATACGATCAGGTTAAACATGCCAAAGGGATGCTGTGGAAACTTTATACACAAAATCCGGGCATCAAGGCCTTTATGGATGCGAATATCCTTTTTTTTAACGGAGAAAAGGGGCAAGCGGATAGTTTCACACATCTTGACGATCTTCTTGCTGAACAACCTTTCAGATTATCCTTCTGGAAGGTGGCTGCAGAAGAGATAAACTACCGCAGATTTTTCAGCATAAATGATCTTATCTCCCTGCGGGTGGAGGATGAAAGCGTATTCACTTTCACACACGAACTTATCTTTAAGCTTGTCAATGACAAAAAATTCGACGGGCTGCGGATCGATCATATCGATGGTCTGTGGGACCCCACAACCTATCTGGAAAGGTTAAAAGAAAAAACGGACCAGACCTACATAGTGGCTGAAAAAATCCTTGATTTCGATGAAAAACTGCCTCCTTTCTGGCCCATTCAGGGGACAACCGGTTATGATTTCATGAATCAAATCAACGGGATCTTTTGCAGGAAAGGAAATAAAAAGGCATTTTCCAGGATATATGATGGATTTATTGATTTTCATCCCTCATTTGAAGATCTTGTACCAGAGAAAAAAAGACTGATCATAGAAAAACACATGGCCGGAAATATCGACAACCTGGCCCATATCATGAAAAAAATCGCCGCAAAGGACCGGTATGGAAAGGACATTACCCTTTATGCCCTGAAGCGGGCGCTTGTGGAAGTAATGAGCTTTTTCCCTGTCTATCGCTCCTATATCAATGAAAATAAATTCAGCGACACCGATAAGCTATATATCAGCCGGGCCATCATGGACGCGCGCCGCAAGAATCCCGATCTTGTTTATGAGATGAGCTTTATCGAAAAATTCTTTTCCCCTGACTTTTCAAAACAGCTCAATAAAAAAGAGAATGAACAACTAATGGATTTTATAATGCAATTTCAACAATTTACAAGCCCCATTATGGCAAAGGGTTTCGAGGACACAGTACTTTATATCTATAACAGACTTATCTCCTTGAATGAAGTTGGAGGCAATCCGGATCGGTTTGGCGTGTCAGAAGAGGAATTTCACACATTTAACCAATACAGCGCGGTGCATTTACCTCATTCATTAAATGCCACATCCACTCACGACACAAAGAGGGGCGAGGATGTCAGGGCAAGGATCAATGTACTTTCCGAAATACCCGGAGAATGGGAATCTCATCTGAAGAATTGGCACAGGATCAACAGGAGGTTTAAAAAAAGGACAAATAATGCCCATATGCCTGATGCTAACGATGAATATTTTCTTTACCAGACCCTTATCGGCACCTTCCCTTTTAATTACAATGACCTACCTCAACTTACCGACAGGATAAAAAACTATATAATAAAGGCAGTCAGGGAAGCCAAGCGTCATACGGCATGGATCAAGCCGGATACTGAATACGAGGACGCATGCGTCCATTTTGTGGAAGAAATCCTGAGACCCGGGGATGAGAATATATTTCTGAAGGATTTTATGCCATTTCAGAAAAAAATAGCCTTTTACGGGATATTCAACTCCCTTTCCCAGACCCTGGCTAAGATAACAAGCCCCGGTGTCCCCGATTTTTACCAGGGAACCGAACTGTGGGACCTGAATCTCGTTGACCCTGACAACCGCAGGCCTGTTGATTATCAAAAAAGGGAGCATTATCTAAAAGAAATAAGGGAAAAGGCCCAACAGGACACCCCGGGGCTTATCCATGAACTGCTCGAAAATAAAGAGGACGGAAGGATTAAACTCTTTCTGATCTATCAGGCGCTCAAAACAAGGCGGGAAAGGCAGGATATCTTCCAAAACGGCATCTATATTCCCATTAAAACAGAGGGTAGATTCAGGGATTGCATTATCGCCTATGCGAAAAACTATCAGGACAGGCTGGCCATTACCGTAATACCCCGTTTTCTGACAAACCTTATAAAAGAAGGGGAATTCCCTCTAGGTGAACAGGTATGGGAAGACACACGCCTTGTATTACCTGACGAATTATCATCGCTTAGCTGGACAAACTCTCTCACGGATCAGCCTGTGAATGGTGAAGGTCCTCTAATGGCAGGAAAGGTCTTTGAACACTTTCCGGTAGGCTTATTGATATAGGCAACTTTGACTCTTTAGGAGACATAGCATACCTCTCCTTTTTCAATTATTTCCTTAAAAAATGGATCTCCAAGCTCCAGTCGGCTTGCCAATTCCTTAGGTGAAACTACCAGAGGCTGAAAGGGAATATGACGATGAGGGTCCTGACACAATTTTCTTAATTTGACTCGTCTATGAAAAGGTATGTCATCTGTTTCCTTGATTATAAGAATATCTGCGTCACTATTTTCATCCGGGTTTCCATAAGCATAAGAGCCAAAAAGAATTATCTTGTCCGGTTGATATTTTTCAATAATTTGTCGAATTAGTTTTCTTAATTCACTTCGTTTTTTAGGCGTACCTCGCATAAGACTCACAAAATTCCTTAATATAGTATCGATCTAAAATGATCTTCAGACAGGAAAAAATATAACTTAAAATAGACAATAAATCAATATTGAAATCTTGTCCTTCGAAGGCTGTCAAATAGACCGTCTCTTTGACAGCCTCTCAACAAAAAGTAAGGTTTGTAAACAACGTCCCCTTTTTTATAAACAACGTCCCCTTTTTTATGATCCTTTTTTATGATCCTATGAGAAAACCGAGTCTGTTTTAACTATAAACAATCATTTTTTATTCTCTTTTTCAATAATCTCTGTCAACCTGTTTTTGAAAGCAGGAATATCCTTCTCAATTGTATCCCAAACGGCATCCAGGTCAACGCCGAAATAATCATGTATCAATTTGTCTCTCATCCCCGCTATATCTTTCCAGGGTATTTCTGAATGTTGCTCTCTCATCTCCGCAGATAATCGTTTTGTAGCTTCACCTATTATCTCTATCTGCCTTATTATACCATCCTGTACAAGATGATTATCCATAAAGTCTTCATAATGTATGTTCTGGGAATACTCTTTTATTCTGGAGATGGCATCTAAAATGTGCCTTAAATATACAGTGTCTTCTTTTTTCACCTGTAGAGTACCTTCATCTCATTTCTTACCGTGTCAATCAAATATGGACTTATGGATTTTTCTGTCAACAAATCCACTTTGATTCCTAATGTTTCGGACAACTCTCTCTCTATCCTCACAAGTTCAAGAAGGCTTTTTCTCTCTGAAAACTCTACTATAACATCTATGTCACTTCCTGGTGTTTCTTCTCTCCTGGCATAAGAACCAAAAACAGCAATCTTTCTTGCACCTTGTATTTTTAAGAAGTGGACAATCTTTTTAAAGAGTACTTCTCTATTTATCATTTTGTCTCTTATCATACATCAAGCTCTTATTCTTTAAAGCAATTCTAATTATGTCCAATTTAGTTATTGGTAAGCCCCAAAATTTCTACCTTCAAATATCTGATCATCCCATCATCAATTAGTTCTTAATCATCCGAAACTCCGGATGGCCTTGAGTATCGGAATGTGCTTTATCTTGATGAAAGTATAGACAGGATTTTATGTTTTTTCAAGACAAAACTTGCTGTTTGTCAAGATTCTATCTGTAAAGAAATATAACCATTTCAATATACAAATCAAATGGAGTAGCTGCCCGTCAGGCAATTTGACATCTCCACTGACAAGACTTACAACGCAATTTCTTTAACCCATTATCATTGAGCAATGTTATTCATGACACATATTATAAGGGGAATTGATTGCATCGTGAATCTTCATGGAAGGATTGAATGGGTTCTTTCGGTCCTCGCCGTGACTTACATCGCAATCGTTATAATTATTATCATCCTCGCTATCAGAATAATAATCCTTGTTGGTCCTGCTTTGCTTCATATTTCCTATCTTTGTGGAAAGCGCATTATTGTATTTTAAATGGTTCTTGACGAGTTTAAAATTTTTGTTTTGGAAAAGCGGTTAGTGCGTTTCGGTTGATTTGATTATGTTGCAATGCCTTCCGTGACATTCCGAGCATTTGTAAGAAGGGGCGGATTTTATATAATCCTCATGATCCTTTAATTCATCCTTATGACATGTGCAGCAGCTATTTTTACCACACTCGTTAGGATCTTTTTCCCATTTCTCCACTATATTGAGCGGTTCTTTATTGAGATAGTGTCTGCCCGAAGAGAAGACCCCCGGATGGCAGATCTGACAGTCTGCCAGTTCCTTTGGATGTTTACCATATGTCTCAATCCCATTACAGATGATATTGATTGACGGAGGGTCTCCATGGCAGTACCTGCATTTCCGGGAATCAAGGAGATACCCGCGCAATGACGCGGTGCTGCCGTGGTCATGATGACATTCCGTACAGGAAATCCAGGATGGGACCCTCGCATGTAGCAACTGCCCGTCCGGTAATTTGACATCTCCATTGGCATGACATATAACGCAATTTCTTGAACCCATTATCATGGAGCAGTGCTCTTCGTGACATGTATTACATGGGGAATTGATCGCATCGTGAACCTTCATGGAAGGATTGAGCGGGTTCTTCCGGTCCTCGCCGTGACATACCCCGCAATCATTATAATTATCTTTATCATTACTATCAGAATAATAATCCTTATTGGTCCAGCTTTGCTCCATGTTTCCTATCTTTGCGGAAAGCGCATAATGTCCCTTTTCAATTACGAGCTTATTTTCTTTTTCTTTAAATACATCATGACAATTAAGACAATTGGACTGTGCCGCGTGATTAAATCTGCCTGACTTACAGGAGACCGTGATCCGGCTGAGGTTTTCAGAGGTATGACACGCCCTGCATTTTTTTTCAAGCTCGTCCTGTGTGGCCCCTTCAGCATAAAGGATTGACCCTGCTTCATGGGATGATGAGTGACAGTCTATACAGGCCAGACCTTCACCAAGAACAAACTTGTTGTGAAGATAACCGCCTGATACAACCTTTTTATCCGTCTCAGAGGTATGACATCCGAGGCAGGTGATCCCGCTGATATGAGTGAGCCTGCGATGCCTTAAATGGCAGTCTGAACATTGGGAAGATGGGTGGGATCTCTCATAGTTCTCATGGATTGTCTTTGATCTACTGAACCTCTCCTTTTCTTTCGGATCGCTGAGATATTTTTCATGATGACATGAGCCGCACCCTGTAACCTCATTCCAGTCTTGCGTATAATGGAGATGGAGGTGGACGGTACTCTTTTTTTTGTAAGTGGTATGGCATATGGTACATGTTTTTCCGGTAACATCGGTAAAATCACAATGCCATTTGGGGACGGTAGATGGATGACAGTCGCCACATTGGGCAGTGGGATTGGTTTTATCATGATTCTCATGGATAGCCTTTGATCTCCTGAATATCTCCTTTTCTTTCTGAGTGGTGAGATATTGTTCCTGATGACATACGCCGCAGCCAGTAACCTCATCCCAGTCCTGTGTATAGTTAAGATGGATCCGGACATTACGCCTTTTGAAAAAGTTGATATGGTGTCCGTAATTGGGATTTTTTGACAAAAGCTCGATCACATTGGGATCTGTGATTTTGATTTTCTTGACCATATTGGGATCATTGCTGTTTATAATATCACACACCTTATCATGACAGAACGTACAATTCTTGTCCGCGGTATGCACCCAATGTTTATTCGCATCATGTACCCCGCCAAGAGGTTTCCCGATAATGGTTTGATTATGGCATTTGAGACAG
>JBLIRS010000181.1:0-7089 GCA_049472415.1 bacterium
CAATCAGAAGACGGTTTGTATAATCCTCTGTTTTAATAATGCAGTCAGTGGCGCCTTCTCTCACCAGATCTTCTGCAATATCCTTATTCCTGTGGCTGACCAGCATGATAACAGGCTGTTTAAATTTATATTTTTCCCTGATTTCTTTCAATGCCATGTGGCCGTCTATTTCGGGAAGATCAAAGCTTAGGATGATCAGATCGTATCCGGAGGACCTTTCTAAACGTTCAATACATTGATCCAGAGTATTAATATGTTCAATGATAAAAGACTCATCAAAAAAATGAAGTTCTTTTTTCATTAATTGAGCGTGGATAGGGTCATCTTCAACCATCAAAATAGTTATGATAGGTTTTTCCATTAATTCACCCCTTCTTAATCTAAACCGGACAAGCCAAAGCCTAAAAGAAAGTTAAATTCTCAAAATCCTGGTGGGATCTTGAGAATGATTGCAAAATGCAAACTGCAAATTTTAAAATGCAAAATAATGTATTCCTTAAATTTTCATTTTTCATTTTACATTTTGCAATTTTCATTAGCTGCTCCAAAAACCACAAGTTTTTTGAGCAGTTACTCAAATTTGCTTAATATTAAATTTATTTTATCCGGGGTTACTTTACCAAAATATTCTCCGTCTATAACGATAACCGGACCTAAAGCACATGCCCCCAAACAATTGACGGTCTCTAATGTAAATTTCATGTCTTCCGTGGTCTCACCCGCGGTTACCCCAAGAACTCTCTCAAGCTCTTCTAAAATCTTTCCGGCCCCCCGGACATGACAGGCAGTACCTAAACAAACATTTATTATATGTCGGCCCCTGGGAACCAGACTAAATGCGGTATAAAAGGTTACAACATTATAAATTCTATTTAAAGGAATATTTGTAATTTCAGAAATGCATATTAAGGCTTCCTTGGGCAGGTAGTTAAATTGGGCTTGAACATCTTGCAACATACCTATTAAAAAACTTGAATTTCTTTTATATTTATCAACTATTTCGACTACAACAGATGTATCTACTGAATCCTCTTTTTTTTCTTCAATGGGTTTCGTTGCTTTGAGCCCAAGGAATGAAAGCATTTTTTCTTTAAAAGAAGCTTGAGTATCCTGACCTGAAAATACAAGTATCGCATTATAAGGACAGCTTCTCATACATAAACCGCAACCCACGCAATTAGCCGTTACGACAATATGTCCTTCCGCATCTCTTTCAACTCCGTTTCTATTACATGCCTCTATACATCTTGGATCCCTGCAAATTCTGCAAAGATTCGGTATAAGGCTGATTCCGATTAAAGCGGAGCTTTCCCTTACATGTCTGGAAATATCCTTATGTCTGCGTTTACACGCATCAATACAATTGCCACAATTCAGGCAATGTTTAATATTACAGACAACGATCGATGATTTTGCTTCCATAATATTAATTACTCCAACCAGGGATTATCATATCCTAATATGCTATGTAATATTGAATATTATAGCACCTTAATTGCTTCGAATTTACAGTTTTCCCGGCAGATTCCACATTTAACGCATTTTTCCTGATCAATCTTGTGAGGTTTTTTCTTTTCTCCGGAAATAGCACCCTGTGGACAAAACTTAAGGCATCTCCCGCAGCCAATACACTTTTGTTCATTTATAGTAAAAGTGATTAGCTCTTTGCATATACCTGCGGGACATCGTTTTTCTTTTATATGAGCCTCGTATTCATTACGGAAATATTTTATTGTTGAAAGAACAGGATTTGGAGCCGAGCCACCTAAGGCACATAAGGAGGTTGCCTTAATAAATTCACCTAATTCTTCCAAAAGTTCGACATCTTTTTCTTTGCCCCGTCCCTCTGTAATATTAGTTAGTATTTCCAGCATTTTGCTTAATCCTTCACGACAAGGTACACATTTGCCACAGGATTCCTCAGTCAGGAAATTGATGAAGTATTTGGCGACATCAACCATGCATGTATTTTCATCCATAACAATCATGCCACCTGAACCCATCATTGATCCGACTTCGGCAAGTTTATCAAAGTCGACGGGAAGGTCGATTAGTTCTTCCGGGATACAGCCGCCCGATGGTCCCCCTGTCTGGACCGCTTTAAATTTTTTTCCTCCTGGTATTCCGCCACCGATATCGAAGACTATTTCCCTAAGGGGCATACCCATCCTTACTTCAACAAGGCCTGTATTATTGATCTTTCCGACAAGGGAAAAGATCTTGGTTCCTTTGCTTCCTTCTGTTCCGATTTGAGAATACCAATCAGACCCACGATCGATTATTAACGGGATATTTGCCCACGTTTCAACATTATTGATAGCAGTCGGCTTATTATAAAGTCCGCTGTCAACGGTGTGAATATATTTGGGACGAGGTTCACCCGGTTTTCCTTCCAGGGAGGCGATAAGCGCTGTTGATTCACCGCATACAAAAGCGCCTCCGCCTTTTGAGATGACAATATCGAAATCAAAATCAAAACCCAGGATTTTTTTACCGAGCAGGCCATATTCTCTTGCCTGATTTAATGCTATCCCTAAATTTTCCACAGCAAGAGGATATTCGTTTCGGACATAGACATAGCCATGATTTGAGCCTATGGCATAGGCACCAATAACCATTCCTTCAATAATACTATGCGGATTCCCTTCCAGAAGGCTCCTATCCATATAAGCACCAGGATCACCTTCATCGGCATTACAAATAATATAGCGAATTCCATCAGGTGCCGAAGCCCTATGGCAGGATTCCCATTTTTTCCCTGTTAGAAATCCACCTCCTCCACGTCCGCGTAATCCTGATTTTTTTATTTCTTCAATCACTTCCTCTGATTTCATTTCAGAGAGGGCCTTTGATAAAGCGGAGTAACCTCCGATTCGCAGATAATCCTCAATACTTGTAGGATCAATGATACCGTTATTACCCAATATAATCCTTTCCTGTCCTTTATAAAAAGGGACTTCCTCCTCAAATTGTGTCCGTTTTCCGGTGACAGGATCCACATATAAAAGCTTCTCGATGATATTTCCCTTTATTATAGTTTCTTCGATAACACTGGAAACATCATCCAAACCAACCTGTTGATACAATATATTCTTTGGAAAAATGACGATCAGGGGCCCACGTTCACAGAAGCCATGACAGCCTGTCAATCTTAATTCCACCTTATCATCTACTCCATGTTTATTTATTTCTTTTCTAAATTTATCAACTACATCCATGCATTTATATGCTCTACAACCTGTGCCTGCACAGATTGAGATGACGGTTTTTTCAGGATTATACTTTTTGATAATTTCATCCCGTAACTGTTTTAAATCAGCTACTGATGATAATCTCTCCATGTTTAAAGCTTCTCCTTCATTTTGATAAAAATAGATTCAGATTAAAGGTGATACATGATTTACAGGTAAAAAAACAAGAAAACTAATTCTTATTGGTTAGTAACCAATACTGAATTATGTAAAATCATTATAGATTTAAACATAATATAACTATTTAATTTAAAAGAATTTATCTGCTTTCCCATAATGGCCTTTTAAAAATATCACAGCTTTTTTTCGAAATCAAGGCCCTATTTCACAATGCTTTTAAATCAATCATATTTATCGAATTTTCAATAAGTTATAATTATCCCCCCATTCCCTTCCGGTTTAGTTCTGCTTCTGAAGGCCTTATATAGACAGGAACAAGATCTTCTGGGCTGGAAACCATTTTCTTGGTTAATCTTTTAATCCCTGATTCAGCCAAAATAGATGCCCGAGGGAAATTGTTGGCCTCTGAAACAAAAAGGGCTTTGCTTTTGAGCTTATTACGAATGGCATCCCCATAAGGGAATAAGCCGTTTCCGACAAATATTGTAGGTTCGGTGATCATTCTAATAAGAGAGTCAGGTTTGATAGCCATCTCTGGCTCAAGTCTTGTAATATCAAAATCATGCCATTTATAAATAGAGGTAAAGACCTCTTTTTTCCTTGCATCTATAATGGGACATATAGGGAACCGGGCAAAGGGGATTCCTCTGGCCAGGATCTCAAGCGTGGAAATTCCCACAATCGGTTTATCTGCAGCAAAGGCTAATCCCTTGGCTGTTGCCAGACCTATTCTCAACCCTGTAAAAGACCCGGGGCCTATGGAGACACATATAACTTCGCATTCTTCAAGATGTTTTTTTGTTTCCTTAAAGAGCATGTCTATGGAAGGGATGAGCCGCTCCGAATGAGAAGATGCGCTTTTGATATTCAACTCTCCAAGAACGCCTTCCCTGTCATCAACCAGCGCTATACTACCCATCCAAGTGGCTGTTTCTATACCTAAGGCCAGCAAGGATCAATCCTTTCTCCGATAATCTTCACCCACGATCTCCCGAACCTGGCACATCTCATACAAGCGGGACCGAAGGCGGTATCCGATCCTTCCTGCCAGGGTCTCCTCTTCATCATCTGCATCATCCATCCAGTTAGAGGTGATGATTGTTGTCCGTTTTTCGCTATATCTCTGATTTATGATATAGGTAAGCATATCGCGCATCCATTCTGTTACCTTTTGCGCTCCGAGTTCATCAAGAATAAGGATTTCCTTCTCAAGGACGGGTCTGAGGACTGAACTCTCACTCAAGGAAGAATTTGTTGTATATGTGGATCTAATCTCTGCCAGCAGGTCACGAAAATCATAAAAAACACAGGGGATGCCTTTTTTGGTTATCAGCTCGATAATAATGGCAACTGCCAGATGGGTTTTACCAACCCCGCATGGACCCATAAAAAGGAATCCCTCTCCTTCCATAACCGGGTATTCACGAACAAATTTATCCGCCATTTCCTTTATCATGCCCAGACTAACCTGATTTGTTTTGTGGGGTTGAGGCGGGATCTTCCCTTTCGGCATAGTTTCAAAATTTTCTAATGTACAATGTTTGTATCTGTATGGTATCCTGGCAGATGCCATGAGCTGTTTTTTCCGTTTTACCTGAAAGCAGTCACATCTTATAACAGTTTCTATCCCTTTCTCTTCCTTAATGATCCATCCGGAGTTGTCGCAGAACGGACATAATCCGGTCTTTGCCTTTTGATCCTCAACTTGCATAAAGGCTTATCCTCCTAACATTTAATCTTTCCCGCAAAAGACCTTTAATACCCAATTCAAGTGTCTGTTCAAAGGCATCCTTGTCCATCTGTTTTTTATAGGGAGACAATTCCTCTTCGATCTCCTTGTTCAAATCGCTTTTTTGTTCATTTGGAATGAGACGGAGAAGGTTATTCAAATAGGCATCGTCAAGATCAGAGAGCCTCTTTTCTATGGATTCGATATCTAAATGTCCTTCCTGACAAAATTCCTTTTCAATATTTTCTATCTTACTGGACCAATTTATCCCGGCAAGGGCAACGGCCTTTAAATTCCCCCAGGGATCCGATTCTGATGCCTCATTAATCAAATCGTCTTTAATATATTCAAGCCTGTTTTTAATAATGTTTGAAAAGGATTGCTGTTCAGAATCAAAATCTATTTTCTCTTTTTTATTAGCCTTTGGATCTCCCAGAAGGTTTTTTCGATAATCTTTCCAAAGCTTGAGGATCTCCGGTTCACAATAGGTCAACATATCGATCCTCTCTTCTCCTTCTTTGTGAGTGGATCGAAATTTTCTACAGGTATTTTTTATTCCTTTGCATACAATATGGATGGGGATACCCATTTGCTCCCATCGCTCCGCAATTAGCCAGTTTTGAGGAGAAAGTATTGTTCCCTGTCTTCTATATTTGAAAAAATACTCTTCTATTTTTGCAAGATACATAGACTCTTTTCAGCCTTTAATCCTTTTCTCATATATGATTCTCAATCCCTCCAATGTAAGATATGGATCGATCTTGTCAATACATTTCGCTTCTTCCGTAATTATAGAAGCCCATCCTCCGGTAGCCACAACCTTAGCTGCCCCTCCCATTTCTTTTTTCATCTTCTTCACTATTCCATTCACAAGGGAGGCATATCCGAAAAAAAGGCCGGCCCTGATCGCATCTTCCGTGTTTTTTGCGATGATGCATCCAGGCTTTGCCCATGTTACATGTGTAAGACGTTCGGCATTTTCAATAAGTGCTTCCAAGGAAATCCCTATACCGGGGACAATACAGCCGCCCATAAATTCCCCTTTGTCAGAGATAGCGCAAAAAGTTGTAGCAGTGCCAAAATCCACTATTATCAAGGGGCTGCCATATTTTTCATACCCGGCAACAGCATTTACAATCCTGTCAGCGCCTATCTGCCCCGGTTCCGGATAAGATACAGGGAAATATTCTTCAAGCCCAGGCTTTACTTCCAGTGGATCGCAACTTAGATAGTTTCTGCACATCTCTTTTAACCGATCCGAAAGAGAAGGAACAACACATGAAATAATAGCACCTTTCACAGACTTTGATTCAATGTTTAAGCTTTGTAATGCAGTCAATACCTTCCATCCTATTTCATCCGAGGTTTGTTCTTTTCTGGTGAAAAAACGCCAGTCCTTTATAAGGTTGCAGCCATTGAACAATCCCATGAGTATATTGGTATTTCCTACATCCAGGGCTAAGAGCAGACCGGACATGAGGGACCCTCCATAAGAAATTTTTCCCAATAGTCGGAGATTCGAACTGTTTTTCCTGATAAAAAGATATTGTACCACTTGTTCATAAATTTAAGAAGCACATCCAGAGTTACAGACGGTGTAATTAAATGCCCGGCTTCATGCGAAAGGGTTGTAACCTGTATTTTTAAGCAAGAAGGGAAGGATTCGAGATCTCCCCAACAATTAATTCCGATACCTGTTATTAAATGGGCCGGTCGCTCTTCTCTTCCTTTAGCCTCAATCAATATTCCGGCAACCTTTTTCCCGCTAATAAGAATATCATTCGGAGCTTTTATCTCAGGTTTTTGAGGAACGAGACTTGCTATGGTTTCACAAACGGCCATTCCGGCTATCCTCTCAAATAGGGGTGTATCCTTTGTTCTGATATCTGGTTTAAGAATAATAGAACAATAAAGACCGCCTTCCGGTGAATGCCAGGAATGCCCTCTTCTCCCCCGCCCTTTTGTCTGTCTATCCGCCGTGATTACTGT
>JBLIRS010000182.1:0-7089 GCA_049472415.1 bacterium
GAGATAGTGTCGAGCAAGTATCTCATATTAAGGGGAATGGAATTTCTGACATAATACATGGTCATAAAATAGATCAGATTAGCCGTAAGTAATGTTATGCCCAGGAATATGATCGGGACACTCACAATTAGACGTACTTTAAAGCTTTTGGACTTTTTCATCATCCTCCTCCCTTGAAGACTTTTATCATATCCCACCATGGCAGAAATATGGCCAAAGCCATAAAAAGGACCATAATTCCCAGAACTATAGTCAAAACAGGCTCTATATATGAGGAGAGGCGGCTCACCGTATATTCTGTTTCTCCTGAATAAAATTCAGCGACTTCATGCAGCATCTCATCCAGGGTGCCTGTATCCTCTCCGGTTGAAATCATCCGGTAGACCAATGGGGGAAAGATCCCGCTTTCTCTGACTGAATCGGATATCTTCCTCCCAGCGTTTAATTTTTTTGACATTTCCTTTATTTTTATTGCAATATACTCATTTCCTATGGCACCGGACACGGTTTCCAGGGCGTGTACTATGGGCACCCCGCTTCGGGACAGCGCTTCAAGCATATATGAGAACCTGGACATGTATATCTTTAAAAAAACAGGACCCAGGATAGGGATTTTTAATCGCGCTCGGTCCCATGCAATCCGTCCTGATTCCGTTCGAATATAAATGCAGAAAAAAGTCGCTCCGAGCCCGATGCCCCCAATAATAAGGAACCAGTAGTTTTGCACGACATAATTGGTTCCGATCATAATGCGTGTGGGAAGGGGTAGATTCATCTTGGAGCTTGCGAATATTTTGGAGAATTTTGGGATAACAAATGTGACTAAAAAGAAAAAGGCGGTACACAGGGCGATTATGACCATTAATGGATAACGCATGGCAGACTTTAGGTTATCGGTCGTCTTTCTGTTAAATTCAAGCACCAGGATGAGTTGCTCCAGAATGCTTTTCAGGTTCCCGCCCATTTCACCTGTATGGACCATATTATGATAAACATCGGAAAATACCTGTGGATGCTTGGAAAGGGCTGAGGACAAACTGTTTCCCTGATCTACTTCACAACATACATCAGAGATTGTCTTTTTCAGCTTTTTATTTTCAGTTTGTTCCGAAATGGCCTCAAGCCCTGTTAGAAGCGGAATGCCTGATTTTATAATGGTACGCAATTGTCTGGTAAAAAATATGAGGTCTTCGGCTTTGACCTTTAATAATGCCAGATCCAGATTTTGCAGAAACCCATCTTTCTTTTCAGATATGGAAAGCGGGATGTATCCAAGTTCTTCCAATTGTATGGCTGCCGCATTTGAAGAATTGGCGACAATGGTGCCTGAAATCTTTGATCCCTCATCTGTCTGTGCTTTGTAATTGAAAGTGATCATTGGAATCTCTGTTAATCTGTTTTAATTACGCTCATTGCCTCATTTATATCAACGATCCCCTGGGCAGCCTTCACAATAGCATTTTCTTTCATTGTATTCATACCTGCCTTAATGGCGGCTGTTAAGATCTTATCCGAGGATGCCTTTTCCATTATTAGCTCTCTTATTTTCTTATCAATGGTCAGAATCTCAGAGATGGCTGTTCTGCCTTTAAAACCTGTTTGTTTGCAATTATCGCAACCCTTGCCCTGATAAAGGGAAATATCCTTTTGAGGTGAAAATCCAAGATCTTTTAAGAGCTCATGAGAAGGTGTGTAGGGTTCCTTGCACTTTTCACAAATGGTTCTTACCAGACGCTGGGCAATGACTGCTGAGAGAGAGGAAGCGACGAGATAGGGTTCATTGCCTATTTCAATAAGACGTGTCACCGCGGAGGGCGCGTCATTCGTATGCAGGGTTGAAAACACCATATGCCCTGTCAGGGCCGACTGTATGGCAATAGAGCTTGTTTCCCTGTCTCTGATCTCTCCAACCATAATCAGATCCGGGTCCTGCCTTAAGACGGCTCTTAACCCGGTCTCAAAAGAAAGACCCGCCTTTGTATTTACCTGAGACTGCCGTATCATGCTAATGGTATACTCTATGGGGTCCTCTATGGTAACAATATTTTTTTCTACTGAATTTATGCACTTAAGCAGGGCATAAAGGGTGGTTGTCTTGCCGGAACCTGTTGGCCCAGTGGCTAAGATAAAGCCGTAGCGATTTTTTATGATTTTTTCAAGCCTTTTTTGGTCATCCGGTGAAAGCCCGATGCTATCTATCCCATAATTGGAAAGTGTTTTGTCCAGTATACGGATGACCACATTCTCTCCGAAGAATGTAGGAAATGTGGAAATGCGCAGACTTACATCTCTTCCGTCTATTTTTACATCAAAACGTCCGTCTTGCGGGATACGCATGTTCGCGATATCCATTTTGGCCATAATCTTGATCCTTGAGATAATGGGAAGCTGCATTTTTTTAGGAGGGGAGGGGATCTCATGAAGTATTCCATCAATCCGGAATCTTACCCTCAGAACCTTTTCGTCCGGTTCTATATGGATATCGCTGGCACTCTCCCGTATTGCCTGAATTATTAGATTATTTACATAACGGATTACCGGTGTGTCAAGGGCAATATCCCTTAATTTATTTTCTTCAATATCATTGTTTTCCTCTTCTTCGACATATTCAAAGGATTCCTCATTGGTGATACCCTTCAGGGTCTCTTCCACAAGATCTATTTTGCCGAAGAATTGATCGATGAATTCCCTCATGGACGTCTCTGTACAAAGGACGGGTTCTATCTCATGCCGGGTAATAAAACTTACATTGTCAATGGCATCCACATCTAAAGGATCAACTACTGCCAGAATCAGCACATTGAATTTTTTAAATATGGGGAATACCAGATATTTTCGAATTATCTTCTCAGGCACCAATTTTATAATATCATGATCAATCTCAAAATTATTCAGATCAATTAGAGGGACGCGCAGGTGCAGGGATAAAAATTTGAAAACCTCTTCTTCCTCCATAAAACCCATTTCAACCAGGATCTTTCCCAGTTTTTTCCCTGTGTTTTTCTGCTCGGCAAGGGCTTTGTCCAGTTCCTCCTGTTTGATCTTTTTGCTGGCAAGAAGGATTTCACCCAGTGTCATTAGATTTTTCGTGACTGTTCCAGATTCCATGATTCAGATACCGTTTTTTAGAGAAAAGTCTAATTCCTTATAACATTTAAAACTGCAGAAGAAGAACTGTTCATTCCCGGACAACAAAAATGTTGTAAATCCTTTATATTTATCGGCATAAATCCCTTATAGTCTCAGTACATATTTTTATTTTTTATGATGTTACCCTGTTGACAAAAAGATAAAAGGAAATAAAATGATTTTTATCTATTAATCGCTTTCAAAAAAATAAAATGTTACAGTTTGTTAAACTCTGGTTTCTAATATTTGATCATTAATATTACTTTCTTAGAACCTTACCCCTTAATGGAAGGAGGGATTGTTATGTTAAGAACATCCAGGTTTTTTGTCATTTTTAGTTTAATTATCATTTGGCCCTTGTCCGTATTTGCAACAAACGGCGACAACCTGATCGGAGTCGGCCCCAATTCGAGATCCATGGGTGGTGTCGGAATAGCTGCATCTCAAGATGCTATAGGCGCTGTATTCGCCAATCCTGCTACAATGTGTTTTTCTCCTCTCTGCCCGGGCTCAGAATTTAATTTTGCAGGTACCTTGTTTATGCCTAAGGTGAATGCAAAAATCGAATTAGATGGTACAACCTATGCGGCAGATAGTGAAAGAAAGGTATATGGTATCCCTGCTATTGGATTATCTACCCAACTCACTGATAACTTGCCATACTGGCGGTTTGGTCTGGCAGCCTATGGGATAAGCGGCTTAGGAGTTGATTATAGGGATACAGATCTTGATCAGCCCAATTTCTATAATTTTGGAAAAGACACGTCCGGGAATGACATAACCGCCCCCCTGATTGCCGGAGAATTCACCCAATTACAGATAATGAAGTTTGCTCCTGCTATTGCCTATCAGCCAGGCAGTCAGTTTTCCCTTGGGCTGGCACTCCATATTGATTATGCAAATCTCGACCTTGGAAGCGGGGCATCCTTCAATTACGGATATGGGGTTCAGGTAGGGACTTTATATAAATTAGGTGATCATATATCTTTAGGCGCTACTTATATAACCCCCCAGAAGGTCGAATACAAAAAGGTGGTAGATTTTGATGATGATGGCGACCGGGACACTCTGGAGCTGGAGGCCCCACAAGAGCTTGGTGTGGGTGCAGCCCTTCACCTCATGTCCGATAAATTATTGCTTGAGATGGACGGAAAATGGGTGAATTGGGGCAATGCAAAGGGGTATGAAGATTTTGGCTGGAAGGATCAATGGGTTTTAGCCTTTGGTGCTCAATTTAAAGCAACCCGGAAGCTGTCTATGAGGGCCGGATTCAATTATGGCAAAAATCCGGTGGAGATACATAACAATTTTGTGGGAACCGACCCTATCCTGGTACAGGGAAAATCAATGCCTTCTTACTATTATGAGACCTTCAGATTTATCGGGTTTCCGGCCATAGTCCAAAATCACCTGACATTGGGGATTGGTTATGAATTTACACCACAATTTGCCGTTCGTGCCGGTTATATGCATGCCTTTAAAGAAGAGGTAAGAGAAAACGGTACGGCAATGAACGGCCAGCCGGTTACACTTGAATCGAATCTTAGTGAGGATAGCATTGAGTTTGGTTTGACCCTGGGTTTTTAATCTTGAGTAAAGACCTTAACAGCCCTGTTGGCTGAGAGGCAAAATGAGCGAAAAGGGGAATCAGTAACTTTCATCTTTCAGGTGAGGGATCAGGATCTCTTTTAACCTTTCAGGGATGGAAGTTTTTTCCCCGAACCTTTTATCTATGCTCACAAGAACGGTTTTAACCTTTCCGGCGATTTGATTGTTTTTTACAATATCATATAAAAGAGTACAGGAGCTTCGGCCTATATTTTCTACGGTTATTTTTACCTGAATACGGTCCCCTGCCTCCAGCGGAATCCTGTAATCCGCTTCAGCATGAACAACAGGGGTCAGAAAGGGCTCGTTTTTGAGGATTTCGGACAGACTCAATCGGGACTTTTCCAGCAGATCCTGGTATGCGTCATAAGCGATCTCAAAAAGTCTCGAAAAGAATAATAAGCCGGCAGCATCTGTATGGTATAATTTGATGCTGGTTTCGTAAAGATGCATTTTTTATCCCTTTCTTCCCTGAAAAAACCACACCAGCTTTACCAATGCCATTGTATCCATCTTACAATATTCTAGCATCCTATGAGCCAGTTCATTGCGGCGTTCCCTGGATGTCTCAGGTCTTATAGCCTCCAGATAGGCTATTTGTGCCCCTGTTCCGTCCTGTACCTCTTCCAGGTTTTTGTAATCAAGCTCCGGGGCGATGGTCGGCAGTACAGCCTTAATAGACCAGGAACCTTTCATCCGGGGATGATAATAGTGCTTCTGCGCAATAGGCAGGAGGTCAACCAGCCGCTCTATGATACTGTATATCCTTTGTGCTAGATCAGGGAACATTGTAGCAAGCTTTTTTAAATTATTTTTCTCAAATCCACTATAAACAAATATGGGGCCTTTTGTTTTCAAAGTATTAAGAAGGCTTTCTGCAAAGGGTCGCATGGGAGGATTCCCGCTCGTATCAAGAAACTCCGAATGGGTCAAATGCCCAGGTTTTCCCTCCGTATGGCAAGACCATTGGAATGGTAACTGATTGTATGGACTGGTGCCTGTCCATACAGGAGCCGCAAACTGGATGGTCTCAAAATCAAGGTAACAGCGGGGGTAAGGAAGATTGCTCAGATATTCTGTCATCTCCGGACCCAATTCCGGCTCGCCGGTCATGGTGGCTCGTCTGATTCGTTGGTGTACAGGTTTTGTCAGGCGGTTTTCAGGGATATCCCGGATATCCGAAATCCCTTCGGACATTAGCTCCATTATTATCTTGCCTCCATGCGGCAGAATCGTAACAGGGTATTCCGGCAATTCTGTAAAACAATGATTGAAAAAGGAACATTTAAAAGGTTTATGACAGTGTTTTCCAACCTTTATATTAGGCATGTCTCCTTTCAGGACATCCTGGTATTTATCCAGCCAGGCCGGTATATGGTCCAGGATCGGAATGACTGCCTCCGTAACATCCTCGAATATGAAAAGATCCTGATAATCCTCATTTCCGGAATAGACAAAATCCTTATTCACACAGGCAATTTCAATACGTTCAAGGGGATAACCTGCATTGTTGATCACCCAGAACTGCACTGCACAATCCAGCAGGTAATAATCTTTGAAGCCTGTTGAGGATTTGACTTCTACAACCCGGTATCCTTGATCGGTATTTTCAATTATGTCGGTCCTTATCAAAATCCCATTATGTTCAAAGGCAGCTTCAAAAAGGGGCAAATCCGGAAAATTCCCAATCAGATACCGGGTTTCTTCCAGAGCGATTGATAAATCATCATTGTTTAGGATCATCTTTCCGTTGGGATATAATTTCCTGGCAGCTTCTCCGGCCTGAAGTCCCATATGGAATTTCAGATTCAGATGATTCGGCTCTTCTGCCAGCTCAGGATGGTGAATCTCCAAAAAAAGCCGCTTCGAACATTGGATCCCTGACAGTATTCTGGATTTTGAAATGTAGAAGTCAGTCATTATGATTTATAAATTATTATTCATTTTTAATTAGTTACTTCGAATTTGTTAGGATTTTATATTATAATTGCAGGATTTTCAAATAAGACATTTTTTACCCGGCAATTCTTGGCAATTGTATTCTGGGGGCCGCGGGGTTATGACCCCATCAAACCTTATAACCAAATTTAATTTTAATATGTTTTAGCCTCATTAAACTAAATATTAATCATAAAAAGGTTATTTTGACAAAATCAGAATTACTGACAACAACTTGAATTCAAGGTTGACAAAATTGCTATTTGTATATATAATTTTTCGTATAGTTGCTTTATGTTAGCTGGTTAGGAATTACATAATCCAATTGATTAGCAATCAATTTAATAATATTACTCAGGCATTAAAATCATTTTTGGATTATTATATGATAATTATATGAGTAAAATTAAAGCA
>JBLIRS010000183.1:0-7075 GCA_049472415.1 bacterium
CTCAGGGGTGTTATATGCAAGGGAAACAGATCCGTCAGGGGCATAATAACGGATATATGATGAATCATCAGGTCTATAGAGTATAAAACGATTTTCTTCATCGAGCCAATCTTGATGGGTTTGGGCCATCCGGATTATAGGGGTCGCGCATTTTCCTTTAATATCAGGGGCTTGGTCTCCGGTAAGGCTTCTGCGGGCTGGCTTTTCCGGTCTTTTATATATATCTGAAACCAAATGGTTAAGAGTGTCGGGGGATAAGGTTTCCCGTTTTATTTCCTGACAATTAGTATTATGGGAAGGAAGCATGAGAAACAAGAATAAACAAAGCACCGTTAAATTTAAATATATTTTTTTAGATTTCATTTTATATATGAAGTGTTTCATTATAATATATTATATATCTATTTGCTATATTTAATTACACAAATATCATCTTTAAAAGATTTTAATAATATTTATTCTTACTTTTATCAAGACATCTATATTGTTTTTATTCTTACGGAATACATTAATGCCATTTTCATGCCAAGATCCATTTATTGAAATTATCAAAGTCCTGTCATAATGGGGACTGATTTTGACATTTGATGATTCATTTTGTTAAATGTTGTAAAAATCTTATATTGTATTTAATATCAAATGTCAATTAAACTTAAAATAGATCTTTAATAATTCATTGGATAAAAACACAAAATGGTCAGAGGTAAAAAAGAATTGTTAGATAGGCAATCAAAAGGACCTATTCTTATAATAAAGCCTGGGGCCATAGGTGATGTTTTGCAAATGACACCGGTTTTAAGAGCCGTCAAAAAGAGTTTTCCATATTCAGACGCCCTTTTTTTGGTTGGAAGTCAGGTTGCATTAGAGCTTTTATATAATAATATACATATCAATGAAGCATTTATGTTCAAGAAGGGGAGTGGGGTAAAGGAAGTATCTCGAGTAATTAAATTCGCAATGTCCCTCAAACCCAAAAAAATTTATCTGATTTTGAATTTTCAGCCCAGTAATTGGAGATGGAGACTCCTTACGCTTATTTTAAAGCCCCAATATGTTTTTTTATATAAAAAGCAAAAAAGGATAAATAAGGGAGGAAGAAGACTTCATGCCGTAGAGGACCATCTAAAAACTCTTTCTCAATTTAAAGCCTGTAAAGAGGATTTACATCTTGATTTTTTTCTTGATGAGGATGAAATAGAGGAAGCAAAGGGAATTATTAACGGCTATGTCTTTGATAATAATATGGGCAAGGGTATAATATGTTTCAATATGGGGGCTTCTCATTTGGTTAACCGCTGGCCGACTGTTTACTTTTATAGGCTTAATTCCATCCTGATAGCTGCCGGATTTAAGATTATTCTTATCGGTGGTGAGGAGGACAGAACGCTGGTTGATCAATTTTTAAGCAATGGCCCTTCTGATTGCATAGATTTGGTTGGCAAGCTATCCATAAGAAGAACGGCTGCAATACTTAGCCAATGCGATTTGCTTGTGAGTGGGGACACGGGGCCGCTCCATCTTGCGACATCTGTTGGCACGAAAGTTATAGGACTTTTTGGAGCTGCAGATCCTGCAAGGACAGGCCCCATAGGGTACGGGAATATCGTTATTCAGTCCAATTTACCATGTGTTCCTTGCAGAAAAAGGCATTGCAGGAATAAAAGAAGGTTATGCATGGAGGCTATAGAACCAGAAGAAGTGGCTTCGAAGATTTTCGAAATATTTTCTTGTGATAAGTCTCGATAGAATTAATAAATTAATAGCATCTATATTGTGTTTTTAAAAATCTAATTAGGACAATTAAATGTTACAAAAATAAAAGGATATAGGATGGATCGTAAGGCCCATATAAAAATCATTGATCAACGTGATAGGTATATAGCATTATGGGATAAATTAGTAAGAAACCCTTTTATAAGACCTTTATTACATGGTTTATCTTTTCTTTACGGATTTGGAATGGATTTGAGAAAAATTTCCTATGATATAGGATTAGTCCCAGTAAAACGCCTCCCTTTTCCAGTAATTTCTGTAGGAAACATTACAGTTGGCGGTACCGGAAAAACACCTGTTGTTGCAATGATAGCGGAATTTTTATTAGGACATGGACGGAGGCCCGTTATTTTAACAAGAGGATATAAAAGACGCGGGGAGCAAAAACTAAAGATTGTATCCGATACAAAAAAAGTTCTTTCGCTTCCTGAAGAAGCGGGAGATGAACCTTATATGCTTGCCGGATGGTTGCCGGGAGTTCCTGTAATAGCATGTAAAGACCGATATGCTTCTGCTATATTTGCAATGGATAAATTTATGGCGGATTGCTTCATAATCGACGACGGATTTCAGCATATTCGGCTATTCAGAGATATGGATGTTTTAGTGATCAATGCCAGCGACCCTTTCAGTAATTGCAAAATTCTTCCACTGGGACATCTTAGAGAGCCAATTAGCTCTATCAACAGGGCTTCTTTGATTCTTTTGAACAAATCATTTTCCGGCCAAAATCTTGATCCCATCTTTTGCGTGATACGTAAATACAATACAGATGCACCTATAATTAAGACTTCTTACGCGCCTGAATATCTTGTCTATGCGTTGAATAATAAAAATTACATTCCATTATCAAACCTAAAAGGTAAACCTGTGCTGGCCTTTTCTGGCATTGCCGATCCAGGCTCTTTTTTAAATAATTTAAAAGAGACTGGTGCTATGATTGTAAATTCGGTTATCTTTACAGATCATCATTGGTATTCGGAAAGGGATATGAATAAAATCAGAGAAATTGCCAATTTATCGGGTGCTGAATATATAATAACAACGGAAAAGGATGGAGTGAGACTGCCAACAGATTGTAAAGATGGTATATATCTCTTGATAATGAAAATGGGACTAGATAAATCACAATCGGATTTAGAGAAGACTATGCGTTCTATTCTTGTTAAATAAGGATTTTCTTGATATTATCTTATAATTTTAAAGCTTGCCCCATAGAATATTGAGCATTTATTAAGAAATGGAAAGACTAATGAGACCTTGTGTATTTCTTGATCGTGACGGAACTATAAATGAGGAGATAGGATATCTACATGATGTCGAAAAATTATCTCTTATTTCCGGGGCTGCACAGGCAATAAGGAGGCTGAATGTTTCAGGCTGGCCGGTAGTATGTGTTTCAAATCAATCAGGAGTTGCCAGAGGTTTATTTTCAATTGATTCAGTATATGAAGTCAATCAAAAACTTAAAGAACTATTGGCAGCAAATGGAGCTTATTTGGATGGGATTTATTTTTGCCCTCATCATCCTACGGAGGGGCAATATCCTTATCGTCTGAATTGTGAGTGTAGGAAACCAGGGTCAGGGATGCTGAAAAAAGCAGCGGATGAACTTACAATAGATCTCGAAAGATCTTTTTTGATAGGGGACCGTTTGAGTGATATACAAACAGCTCAAAATGCCGGTTTAAAGTCAATTCTGGTTTTGACGGGTTATGGTCATACAGAACTTGAAAATATTAAGGATAAAATAGATTTGCAACCTGATTATATTTGCAAAGATATTAGTGCTGCAGTCGATTTGATACTGAAACAATAGAATTCACAATTTAAAATCAATTGATTAAAATAAATAATCCTTATGAATTTATTTGCTTGATAAAATTTGGCCCTGAAGCGGAGGTTATTCATGCTCTTCCTGTTGCTTCCTCCATAAAGAGATATTTGCCATGTTCACGGGTAATCTGGATTACAGATGAAACCGGAATCGAATTGTTAGAAGGCCATGCGGATATAGATTATCTTTTTAACTGGGCAAGAAATAAATGGATAAGGGATTTTCCATATCCGCACAGAACAATTTCTGTAATGTGGGAAATCAGCCGTATCATGCTTCGCCTGAAGCAAGAAAGAATAGATATTATATTGGATCTTGAAGGAAGCTCTGTCAGCGCGATATTGAGCAGATGGACCGGATGTCCGGTACGTATCCTGTTAGATCGTAACCCTCCTCATAATAAATGGATAAGGGGATTGTATACTCGTATATTAGATATACCAAAAGAGATATGTCATAGTATTGAACGGAACCTTTTTGTTTTAGAAGGCATTGGTATTAAGGAAAGGTGTAGGTCCCTGGAAATACAGATTCCTGAAGAATTAGAGAAGGAGGCCGATAGTTTTTTTTATGAAAAAAAACCGTTCATAGATCGACCTGTGCTTGGGATTTATCCAGGTGCTAATTATAGAAACAGATGCTGGGAGCCAGAGAAATTTTCGGAATTAATAGATATAATTACAGAAAAATTAAATATAAATTGCCTTCTTTTATGGTTTCCTGGTGAGCTGGATATGATTAAAAGGATCGAGAGAAGAATGAAATCATTTCCATTCAGGGCTTATCCTGCCAGAGGCAAATCGATGTTAGCCCTTATTAAACGATGTAATCTCGTGATTACAGGAGACAGCGCGCTGATACAAATGTCAAATATTGAAAAGGTGCCTGTCTTAGGCCTTTTTGGACCAACGTCACCTCAAAGGAGAGGACCTGTCGGTTTGGATGATGTGGTTATTCAAGGGGCTCTTCCCTGCGTGCCCTGTGATAGATTATACTGTAATAATCCCATTTGTATGAATACTATAAAGGTTGATAAGGTTGCGGATATTGTTGCTAAGGTGCTTGATAAAAAGGCGTAAATTCCGAACGACTAATAAAAGCTGTTAAAAAATAAGGAGGTTTAAAAAATGCGCTGTCTTGTTACCGGTGTGGCAGGCTTTATAGGCTCCCATTTGGCAGAAAAGCTTCTGGAGCTTAAATATGATGTTGTTGGGATCGATGCATTTATTGATTACTATCCAAGGCAGATTAAGGAATCAAATATTCAAGGGATCAGAGAAGATAAGAATTTCCATTTCATTGAAGCCGACTTGAATGAGATAAACCTGAGAGAATTAGTTGACGGATGTGATTATATTTTCCATCAGGCTGCACAGGCTGGAGTAAGAGCAAGTTGGGGAAGGGAATTTAAGATCTATACGGATTGTAATATTAAGGCCACACAGGCCCTCTTAGAAGCCTGTCTTAACAAAAGTATAAAGAAATTTATCTATGCATCCTCATCTTCTGTTTATGGTGACACTCAAGAATTGCCCATGCGGGAAGCCAATGTCGTCAGACCGGTTTCTCCCTATGGGGTTACTAAACTGGCGGGGGAGCATCTTGCTTGTCTTTATGCAAAAAATTTTAAACTTCCCTGTATCAGTTTGCGATATTTCACTGTATATGGCCCCAGACAAAGACCGGATATGGCTTTTAATAGATTTATCAGGGCAAGTATGGAAAAGAAGCAATTGACTATCTATGGAGATGGTGAACAGACAAGGGATTTTACTTATATATCCGATATAATCGATGCCAATATTGAAGCTGCAAAATCCGAGGCAGTAGGAGATGTATTCAACATAGGAGGCGGCAGCAGGGTTAGCCTTAATCAGGTATTGAATATTTTAGAGGGAATCGCAAAAAGAAAAATCCCGCGTCAATACATTGAAACCCAAAAGGGAGATGTTATGCACACTTACGCCGATGTATCAAAGGCCAGGATGTGTCTGGGTTATAAAGCCAAAATTGCACTGGAAAATGGACTGAAAAAACAATTTGATTGGCAGTCTGATTTAAACAGCTAAGATGTTCACCAAATTTTTTATTTTAATGAAAGGAGTTGACCCACATGTCAATTGACCAAAAGCTTTTGGAAATCCTTGCCTGTCCAAAATGTAAAGGTGACCTTGTCCTAACTGAAGAAGAAGACGGATTGGTTTGTAAATCCTGCAAACTGCTTTATCCTATTAAAGATGATATCCCTATAATGCTCATTGATGAAGCTATCAAAATAGATTGAAAGCCTGATTATTTAAAGAAAGAGGCTGCTCATAAAGGCAACAGCCTCTTTATGACTGTAATTACATTGTGCGGGATATCATCCAAAGAGAGAGGCTTTCTTTAGATTTTGTACTTTTCCAGAGGTGAGGAATCATTGAATCAAAAATAATATTGTCACCTTCATTCAGTGTTATTATCTCGCTTCCCAATTCAACATCAATGGTTCCTTTTAATACCAAACAGAATTTTTCTCCTTCATGGTTCAACTTTTCCTCGTAAGATTTCTGTCCCGGGCTGAGATGGGATATAAAAATTTCGTTTTTGATATTCCCTCTTTCCTTGCATAAATATTCCAGGATATTGTCATTACCGGAAATATGGAGCTTTTCCCTTTCATTCTTTCTGGTAACAACCCACCTTTTATGGCGTTCAATCTCAAAAAATTCTATCGGATGGACCCCCAATGCTACGGCTATTTTGTTAATCGTTGTTATTGACGGAGATATCTTTCCGTTTTCGATCATCGAAATAGAGCTTTCAGTAAGCCCGGATCGACTGCTTAATTGTTTAATTTTTATGCCTTTACCTTTTCTTATGGATTTAATCTTCTCGCCGAGTTTTGTTAAAATGTCGTCTTTAAGATTTATATGTATATTGGCACGTATAACATTTAATAGATCCTCATTTTTTATGGGCTTGGATAAATAATCAACGGCTCCGTTTTTCATGGTTGAAACTGCTGTTTCGACTGAGGGGGAGGCTGTCATAACAATAATACGTGAATGGGGTGATATCCTTCTCAGGTCAAGCAGTCCCTTGTCTTTTTTCATATCGGGGAGATTTATCTCTAAAAAGATTATATCGAAGATCTCATTTGCCACCTTATTAAGGGCATCGGATATATTTCCGGCATCATTTGCTCTGAAGTTTTCCTTTTTAAGCAAATCTACCAATGACTTAGTCGTATTACGATCATCATCGATGATGAGTATATTTGCCTTATTTATTGGAATACCCATAACCAATCACCTTTCACTAAATTAAAACAAAGAAGATAAAAATAATATTAAAAATATGCTTATTCCTATTGGCATATTTTTATCTTTATTCATAGATTTTCCCCCTTACGTATAATAATCCTACAGCAATTGTGATTATTACTGCTAGAGTTGTTACTATATACCAGAATAAATCATTTTC
>JBLIRS010000184.1:0-7051 GCA_049472415.1 bacterium
CCACGGCTTCATATGATTTTGTGGGCAATGGATGTTTCATTAAAGCAGGGGGTTATTGGGGATTATAAAACTTATGCAATTGAAGATTAAGGGATAACTATTACATCACCTGTTTGAAGATATATATTCTGTGCGGTGTCCTTACCCTTGGTAATTTCTTTATAATTAAAAGGTATCTTTATCTGTCTTTTACCTATGGTTCTGATGATGATTATATCTTTAGAGTCGGCAAATTCATTCAACCCCCCTGCCTTGGAAAGGGCCTGAAGCACATTAATACTTCTTCCCAAGATAAATTCTCCGGGATGAGGGACATTTCCTATAACGTATACCTTCATGCTGTTTATCTTTAAAACCATAACGGTAACAACAGCATCCGGAATAAATTTACTTAATCTCTGTGTTATCTCCAAACGTAATTCTTCAGGCGTTTTGCCTCCTCCCTGAATATCGCCTATTAGAGGGAAAGATACCTTTCCATCCGGCCTGACAATTACCTGATGATTTAAGTCTTCATTTTTCCATACGGAAATGTTAAGCACA
The DNA here is from genome assembly GCA_049472415.1 of bacterium. Taxonomy (GTDB): domain Bacteria; phylum SZUA-182; class SZUA-182; order DTGQ01; family JAFGSM01; genus JBLIRM01. The sequence goes on from JBLIRS010000184.1 coordinate 544, forward strand.
TCTTCAGGACCTATGACATAAATATCCAATTGTTCATTTTTATTTTCTATTGCTTCTAAAGGGTTTGCTCCCTCATTTGTCTCGGCTGCTTCTTTTTTGACCTGAATTCCCCCTGAAACAGGAAAATTATTCAGCCCCGAGCTTTCTTGTGCCATTGATATGGAAGATGTAAATGCTGTATAAAAAAATAGAGTGGTAATCAGAAAACTTATATAGTAAGCTTCTTTTTTCATCCCAGAATTAATCCATTTGAACATTTAGTTTCCTTTTTTTAATTTAGGATATTATCCTCAGGTTAAATAGATAAAGTTGATATAGCCGTGGTCTTTTATTCTGCCTTTAATTATAATTGATTATATTTTTTATTTTCCTTTTTATAATCGATCCCGTACTTATCTATGAGGTCATAAATCGTTGATCTTGCGATGCCCAGACCTTTTGATATCTTCGATAGATTACCATTATGTCTTTCAAGGTTACCTATCAACATTTCTTTCTCCAGTTTTTCTTTCGCTTCCTTAAGAGTTAAATCTTCTCTATAATTACGATTATAGCTTATACCTAAGTCATGAGGTTTTATGTATCTTTCAGTCGACATAACTAATGCCCGTTTTATTTTATTCTCCAATTCCCTTATATTCCCGGGCCAACTGTAAGCCTTCATAGCCTTAATTGATTCAGGAGCTAATTGCTTTGAATTTTTTCTCATTTCAATACTGAATTTTTCCAAAAAATGATTTGCGATAAATATAATATCATCCTCTCTCTCCCGTAACGGAGGCAATTCAATTGTAATCCCATTTAACCTATAATAAATATCTTCACGAAAATTCTTTTCTTTTATCTCTTGTTCCAAACTTTTATTACTTGCCGCAATCACTCTTACATCTACAGGTATGAATTCACTACCGCCCAGACGTTGTATTTTTCTCTCCTGTAAAAATCTTAACAGCTTAACCTGTAAATTAAGAGGCAATTCTGCTATTTCATCAAAAAACAAAGTCCCTTTATGGGCCAGTTCGACCTTTCCTATCTTTTTTGTGTGGGCATCAGTAAAAGCACCTTTTTCGTGCCCGAATAATTCACTTTCCAGTAAGGTTTCAGGAATGGCTCCGGAATCAATTGGAATAAATGCCTCATCAGCCCTTTTGCTCAGTCTATGAATTGCCCTGGCTGCTAATTCCTTTCCGGTTCCACTCTCTCCATGAATAAGAACGGCTATGTCTGCCTCAGCAACCCTACGGATCAAATTGATAACCTCTTTAATCTTCCTGCAATTACCTAAAATACCATATGAATCTCCGCTTTCAACAATCTGAGACTGTAATTTTTTGTTTTCTAATTCCAAATTTCTGATATACAAGGCTCGCTTTAATATGATTTTTAATTCGTTCAGGTCTATCGGCTTCACATAATAATCATAGGAACCCAATCTGAGGGAATTTATGGCGTTCTCTTTCCCGTCATGTCCGGTGACCATTACAACTTTTGCATGAGGATCAGCAGCTATGATCTTTTCTAAAACCATAAAACCTTTTTTATGATCATCTGCAGGGGATAAGTTTAAGTCAAGTGTAATGACATCCGGCTTATGGCCATTAAATTTTTTTATCGCATCGTTGGCATCATTGGCTATAATTACTTCGTATTCCGTGTTTAATCCCCATTTAATCTGTTTACAGATATATTCTTCATCATCAACTACCAGTAGCTTAGGCTTATTCATTCCCTTTTTCTCCCATTTTCTCAAATGGTAAATATATTCTGAATTGAGTACCTTTACCCACTTCACTTTCAGCCTCTATTTTTCCATTATGTGCAGCTATGATTGTTTTGCTTTGATAAAGACCTATTCCCAATCCCTTTTTTTTAGTTGTCTGAAAAGGTTTAAAGAGTTTATTTTTAAGAAATTCCTTTGATATTCCCGGCCCATTATCCTTTACTTCGATGATTATATTTTCATTCTCCATATATGTTGAGACTGAAACCGTTCCATGGTCCTTCAATAATTCCTGAGCATTAATAATCAAATTACGGAAGACACTCTGGATCTTTTCACGGTCTAAATTCACATCAGGCAAATCAGAATAATTTTCAATCAATTGAATCCCGTCTTTACTTAATCCAGTCTGCAGGATAGTATCTTTCAGCAGCTTGGCAATACTGGTTTTTGTCATGTTTAATTCTATATCCTTAGGAACCCTGGAAATTCTGGAGATGAGTCCTTTCATATTCTTAATCGTCTTAGAAATAGTCTCTAAAACATCATTTTGAAATTCAGGGTCTTGCATATTGTAAGAGGCATTTTGTACTATCAATGAAAGCATTGAAATTGAATTCTTTAGATCATGCAGGATAAAGGAGGAAATCTTATTCATTAATTCCATCTCTCCCGCGAGTACCAGACGGTCGGACAATTTAATATTTAAGATAGCATTTGCCGCTTGGTGGCATAGGATTTTTAACATATCGTAATCTTCGTAATTATAAACCGCTCCGGTTATCTCCCTCCCCAGGGTAATAAAACCAACAAGATCAGCTTTGACAATTAACGGACTCATAACAGAAACACTGTACTTATCAAAAAACGCCTTGTTGGTATTAAAGATTTCTCTTAATCTGCTATCAGATATTTCAAAATCTATGGGGAAAGGCTCGGCCTTTTCCTCTAAATACCTGGTTAAAGGCCTATCAATATAAATTGGACCCTCTGGTTCCGAAACATCCCTGACACCTGCCAGATGATATTTTTTGTCATCGCCATCATAGAGCCAAACTGTAATATCATCTACACACATTGTTTCCGCCGTTAGTTCCATGAATTTTTTCAACAAGTCATTAAGATCAATAGCAGAACTGATAATATTAGTCAGTTCGATCCATTCAAATCTATAATCATATCTATTTTTATAAAAATGCCTGTCTATAAACCTTGTTACTACTTTTCTGCTTGTAGTCGAAAGAAAAAAAACAGATAAAATCAAAAGGCTAAAAAGCACAAGTATGGGATAAAATACCAGATTAAAATCTATGCTCAAAATCTTTAATAATTGGCCGATAAATCCCACAAGAATCAGATAACTACTGATAACTATAAGAGTAAATGACCCATAAAATACCTGCCTGGAAACAAATACATCGATGTTCATTAATCTATGCCTAATGAAACTAAAGGTCAGAATACCTAATGAAATTAAAATAACGACCGATCCGATTGGTATATATGTGGGTTTTGCAACCTGAAAGAGAATCACCCTGCTGATTACGTAAATATAAAAGGTAAAGGCGGCAAACATTCCCAAAATGCTATATTTAATCTGCCACTTCTTTATACCAGTTGAATTTCTATAAACTGTTTCGAGATTAAAAAGGATAAAAACTATAGCCAATAATAAAAAAACACAAAAAAAACGCCCCACTTTTCCCAATAAATAAACATTTTTTCCATAAAGCGCAGAATTTGATACTGAAATGAATGAATCAAAAGGAATCAGAATAAGGAAAAGAAATGACGAAAAATAGATTATAATAAGTAACAACTTAAATCTTTTTGATATGGCCTCATGACTTCTTGCGAAAAAAACACTAAATAAAGACCAGTTTGCAGGTATAAGGCAGCATCCTATCAGGCTTATTCTCCCCCAAAACAACAATCTTTGTGTGGATAAAGATTGAAGGATCATAAAATTGCCAAACTCCATTACACTTAAACTGGATATGGCCAGAGCAAAGGCTTTGTTGGCAAGTTGGCGATAACCCTGATAGAGCACAAAAGATGCTAAGAACAGAGTAAATAGAAAGCTAATTAATGTTGGAATAGAATATGGATTCATATCAAAAAATAATTTTAATCTCCAGGGCGTTATTTATAAATCATTCTAGTGCTAAAAACACGCAAAACTAAAAAAATTTGATCTTTTTAATCAGAATATATCTATTTTAAGCATATATACTTTATTTATCGGATAAAATACTAAATTATTCTTAGATTGCAGTGATGTTTTTATTTTATACTTTACATTAGCATCTATGGAATTCACAAAAGATTTATTGGAGAAAACAGGGCTTTTATTTTTCTTCGTCCAAAAATCAATTCAGGCTGGTTTGAAGTATTACAAAAAAATGGGCGAAGGGTGATCTAAATCACCCCTCGCCCATTTTTTATTTACAAATTTGAAATGCGCAAATCAGTTAGCCCATGAATTTCTTTCTATTAAGACCAGCAACACCAACAAGACCAAGACCTAGGAGTAAAAGTGTAGCAGGCTCAGGCACAGGCGGATGAGGATCGACGGATTCTACCATGACTACAAAATCGGTAAAATCAGGTTCGACATCACTCCATTCAGGATAGTTATCATCGACACCATTGCCATTGCCCCAATGCATACTATGAAGATCTTCAAAGGCAAGAACATACTCATCTTTATCCCAAATACCCGGAGAATAGGGTAATATTTGAATGGTATCAATGCCCTTCCCTTTGTAAGCGGCCATATGATCGGCACCGTCAACGTTTAGGGATGTATCGCTATACCAAATCCCTCCTGTCCAAGGTTGAGGAGTTTGTGTAGAATCCATATAATAACCGAATGTGTTTCCACCGAAATCTATGCCTGTATCTACAAAGTTGATATAAATGCTTCCATCAGCCAAAATGGACAAAAGTGCCTGAGATCCGCTGGTGGCTCCACCGCCAAAAATCTGAACCCTATTAACGGGATTTAATTGATCAAAGATTCCAAAGGTATTAGTACTTGCCCATTGTGCCACTTCTATTACCAGGGTACTCACGGAACCTCCGGATCCATGGATTGACCAATACGAATCATTAATATCACCAACTTCGTCAGTGAGAACATTAGTACTGCTGACTCCGGGATTTGGGCCCAAGGTTATATTATTAAGCGCGGTCTGCAGGCCAACCCCTCCGTCGCCAAATGGAACAGCGTTTGCCCTTCCTCCTATCATCATTAGGGCAATTATAATTGCCAAGCACATGAAAAATTTTCTCATTATCTTTCTCCTTTGTATCTTGTATCTATCAAAAAATCATTAGTATAGCTTTTATACTCCTTGAACCTTGTTTAAAGATGAACCAAATAGCCCACACAATTCCTTTATTCCTTTTTCACCCCCCCTCTAAAAAAATCGATCTGTGCTATTAATGGGCTCATCCTCAATTTTTTATGAAATACACATTGTGCAATTGTAATGCCAGAAATATTTATCAAGCTAACTTATTGTTATTATTGATCTAAACTCGTATATTTACCTTTCTTGGCAATCTCTAATTTATTTTAGAATGGTAGTCTCCTGCTACATATGTAGTTTATTTTTACTAAAACACACCTAAGTATATAAAAATAAAGCTAAAAAAGAACAAGACTAACTGTAGCGGATTACTACACTTTTTTATGGGTAAATGTTTAATGAACTGGATACAAAGGGGAAAGATATAAAGGAAGTAAATCTAAGACAGTAAGCAGGAGTGTAAGCTTTGGATATTTATGAACTGAATGTAATTTTTTTAATAATAACCTTCAAACCATTTTTACTTATTTTCTTTTATTTAGTCAACTCCCTTAATAAATTCTGAGCTTCCTTTTTCTCAGGAAATTCCTTTTTTATTGATAAAGCATGATTAAGCTCAACCAGGGCTTTTTCATCTTCCCCGTCTGTGTGTAAAGCCACGGCCAGGTGATATTTTAACGTAGGAATATCCTTTCCTAAGTCAACGGCTCGATTAAACATTTCTATGGCTTTATTATATTTTTCCATCTTAAGATATATCCAGCCGATGGTATCTATAATATATGGGTTATTAGGAGTCAACTTGTCTGCATTTTCCGCAAGATTAAGCGATTGCTTCAGATTTTGGCCCCTCTCGGCGTAGAACCATGCAAGATCATTATAAGCCAGCGAATTATTTGGATCTAACTGTATTGCCCTTTTATAAAAATGTTCTGCTTTCTTGTCATCTTTCTTTTGAAGATAGGTGCTAGCCATTAAAAAATGCAAGTTGCTGTTATCAGGATCTGTTTTATCAAGAGCTTCGCTGAATTCCTTTATGGCATAATCATATTTTTTTATCCTGTTATATGCCATCCCCAGACTTGTTCTCAAACTTATTGAATTGGGTATTTTTTTTATTCCCTTTTTTATGATATCAATGGCCAAATCAGACTGATCTGAGCTCTGGTAAACTGTGGCAAGTCTTAGATAAGTCTTTTCATTATCAGGATCTTTTGCCAAGGCTTCATTAAGATAGTCGATAGCATCTTTGTGATTACCACTGCTTAAAGAATAAAGGGCCAGATCATTCAGGATGATTGACGCCTTATCAGGACTTTTAGAAAGAGTATCATATAATGTCTCCTTTGCCTTGTCATATTCCTTTTTCTGGTAATACAGGCTGCCCCGGCTGTAGTAGCCATTGGCATATAGTGGATCCAGTTCAATGGCCTTGTCGAAATCCTGCAAGGCCTTGTCCAACTCCTTCTTCTCG
>JBLIRS010000185.1:0-6999 GCA_049472415.1 bacterium
TGCCTGAGTGTCACATTCAGCGACCTAAAACGTTTTGTTACAAAAGTGGATCCGCATTTCCGGCAGTTCGACGGCCTGTCCAGGTCAGGCCCTCCCTGTTCTTCGGCACATTCAAGGCATACATAGGGATACCCTCCTACCGGTGTTGTTAAAGGTCCTTTTATGGCAACCTTAAACATCTTTATGGCCTCAATTGTCTCGTCGGGAAGAACTGTATCCCGTCCATATACCTGTAATGCCGACAGACCGGCATGTATTTGAAACCAGCATATCTTCCTTGCCCCATCATAGGCCTTTTTAACCGCCTCGTCCAGTACTCGTTTAGTTGCGTTCCATACATCGGTCCCTATGCCGTCACCACTGATAAACGGGATTATAGGATAAGAGGGAGTAATAACCATTCCCCGTTCGAATTTAATTATTTCACCCTGATCGGGCGGAAAAATTTTTTTAAATGGATTCATGATTTTTGCCCTGTCTTATTAAAAAAGGAAAGCAGCCTGTGTATATGCAGTTTTAATTATAGCTAATTTAATTATATGTATCAAACCATTTAGGGCCAGTGTTTACTAAAAGGCCCGGAGACTCTGAAATGACTTTTTACGATCCTGTCAAAGTTGACTTTTTGAAAAATTATCTCTATTGTATAAAAATGAATAAATTTTCGGGGAAAAAAAAGAGATGGATTATTGCCATTGACGGACCATCTGCAGCGGGAAAGAGCACTCTGGGTAAGGCGCTGGCGCGCAGATACGAATTGATATATATCGATACAGGGGCGATGTATCGTGCCGTGGCATGGCTGGCCCGTAAAATGGGGATTTTTTGGTCAGATGAAAAGGCGCTCATAGAGCTTACTGAATCAAAACCCATTGAAATTGATATGAAAAATGATTCTGTCAAGGTAATCATCGATGGTCATGAAGTGACCGATTTGATCAGAACCCCGGAGATGGGGTCCGGCGCGTCGCAGATATCTGCCTTGCCTGGTGTTAAGAGGGCAATGATCCGCAAACAGCAGGAAATGGGAAATACAGGTGGTGTTATTATGGATGGGCGTGATATCGGCACCTTTGTCTTTCCGCAGGCAGATTTCAAATTTTATCTGGACGCATCCGTCGAAACAAGAGGAGTAAGGCGATATAACGAATTGAAAACAAAAGGGATGGATATAAGCCTCGATGAAATAATTAAATCTATGAAGGTCCGCGATCACACTGACAGTCACAGAGCGGTTGCCCCGCTTCAAATAGCCGCTGATGCTATGGTGATAGATACCACAAATCTGAGTATCCCACAGGTCCTGGATATAATGATCAATAGGATAGACAGCCTTTCTAAGAACTGATAGTAGATACTTAATCTCTTTTAAAATAAAAAAAGAGGACAGCGGTTTTCCGCTGCCCTCTTTTTAATATCAAGATTTAAGTATTAATATGACCACCAGGGTTTCACGTCAAGGTAGAATTCCATAATCGCGTATCCGCCCCTGATGTCGAAGAATACAATCTCCACAAGGTATGACCCGGGGAAGTTGCTCTGGAACCTCCAGATGAAGGAGCCGTCCGGCGCACGTCCGCAGGTTCCTATGTTACAGGATGCATAAAGCTGGTCGCCGTCAGGATCTTCGACATTTATGGTCGGATAATTCATCATGAACTCTTCCCCGGCCTTAATTACGACCGGTTGAGTCGGCCTGCCCTTGATGATTGGCGGATGGTTCAACCATGTGCCCTGAGTCACGGAAAAGATGGTGATCTCTCCAAAGGCATTACCGCCACGGGCATCAGCGCAGGTAATAATAGCGTTATAAGCGCCTTCAAACTTGGGTATCCAACTGATCAAACCTGTGCAAGGATCGATGATTGTCTCAATCCACGGACCGTACTGATAGGCCGTCATACCATTGATTGTCATAGCCCAGTGCAGGTCGTCCATATCGGTCCTGAATGACCCGGAAATGGGAAATCCAGGGATATGTGTAGTCGCGGGCGCAGATGAAAGGGAAAAGATAAAGCAGTCAGGATCGATGAAATTGACAATATATCCATTCTGCTGCCCCACATAGAAGATCTGATCTTCAATGTTCAACTGCAGCACAGGCGGATAGTTTTCCACCGGATAATTGACAACGCTGATCGGGAATGTCCTTACATCGGAATGTGATCCGTTGGTTACCTCAATGGTCACGATAAGGTCCTCGAAAACCTGGGGTGTAAAATCCAGGGCAGCTATATTGGGCCATACAGTGAATCCTGCATTCCACATAGCACCTTCGAGCAAGAAAATAAGCCCGGGTTGAAAGTATGGCTTTCCAAGATCCAAAACAGCATTCAATGCGCCATATTTAGCCGGCAGATAGGTCGGCATTCCGTCATAAGGGTAAACCGGCAGTGGTTGCAGCAGGAAGGCCTGGACGCCGTTAGCGCCATATCCGCCTATTGTGGAATTCCATCCCAGGGTGCCCGAATTAATGATAGTTTCAGCGGCGCTTCCCGGTCCATCTGCTGTCATCCGTAAGTTAGGATCAGCAAAGATGGGCTGACTCAGGTCTACCGTAAACGACTGCCTATTGAAAATCTCAGCGATGGCAGGATCGTTTTCCCCGAACCGGTTGGGATCTGCGCCCAAATCGGTCCAGTACTTAACGACCGGGTCGTCAGGATCATTCGGATCTTGAGTTAGTATGAAATTTGCCGGATTGAGCATCAGATCAGTAATTTTAATTTCGTCCTCCGGTACCTCGTAATCGGCAATGAAAAGATATCTGTAAGGCTCGAAGATCTGCGCATATAGCGGGCCCATTTCAAAAAAGTCCGGATTGCCGATATGCGCATAGCCGTAATCAGATCTGAAGAAGAGGTTGTCCAGACGGAACATCTGGCCACCTGCCATTACGGCGTTGGCCCTTTCAATATACCAATCTTCTTTGTCATCTTCATCAATGGTGCTGAATACATCCACAGCCGCTTTTACAGATTTGTCCAAATCAACCCACACAGCATGCCATGAACCATCCAGCATGCCCCGACCGATTATTACAGTGACCTGTAACTGTCCTTGGGCAAAGCCTGTAACAACGGCCCCGGCGCCAAACATGCCTGCAGTGCTGTTAACCGGTCCCAGTGCGGATCCGGCAGGAGGCTCCAGTGGTACAATTTGGACGCTGACAATATTTCCGCCTGCTGTTTCGCCTATAACAGTGAACTCAAAGATGTCAAAAGTTTCAATACCCAGAGGCGCCCTGAAGTCGAAACTCACGACAGGATTTTTCTCAATGCTTATGCCGGCCTCACCCTGGGGTTTGGAAGAGCTTGCCGGAGTGCCTAGGCTGTGGAGTATCCGGTGCTTTTCATATTGGGTGCTGACAATAAAAATGGAATTAGGACGATATACATCCAACACCCTGCTTCCTTCCTGGAGATCCATGACTGTATTGAAAATTGTGGCATAGCCAATACCGTATCCATATACCGGATAGGGAGGCTCTTGCTGAATCCACCCGTGATTATATGGGCTGTCCCAATATTCAAAGTTGTCGACGAGGATATCTCCCGTTCCGTTGTAAGGGTCTTCATATACTGGCATTTGGAGCGGTTGTGTATTAAAAGCGGGAAATTGCCAAAGTGGATAAGTACCCCACCCGACCTGCGCTATGGCTGCCGTCCTTAACGTAAAAAACGTTAGGGTCACAATCAGGCAGACCATCAAGGTTTTCATTACGTTTTTCATATACATGCACCTCACATTTCAAAATAGTCTATTTGCATTTAAAACTTTTAGTTGCATTACTGTAAAAGTGTCTAACTTATTGCAAAAGCACCCAACTCAGATAGAAATCAGGTGAACCATATGCATAGGTCGGATAATCAAACCTTGCGTACGGAATCGGAGTACCCGGTAAAGTTGTGTAAGGGAACGTCGTCTGATAGGGCGACCCAAAGTAAGGATATGTTGGGATCCCAAGTGCATTGTAAGAATAAGCCGCATTTGGTGTCAAAAACGGCGTGAAGGGTGCATACCCCAACAGGTAACCGTTGATTGAATTAAAATAACCATATCCGCTGTAATATAATGGATTTGTGTAATAATAAGAAGTTGGAAATATCTGAGCCTGAGTCACAGAACCAAACGTGAAAATTAAACCGAGTGCCAGGACTGCAACAATCGTCCATATCTTTAAAAATCTAAAATTATCCATAACCATTCTCCTTAATCTTTAAAAAAGAAGGAGTTAAAATGAATTAAGTTTTCAAATTTTTCAACTTCGAAGACTTGTATTGAATCACCCCCTATTCATAGTAAATTTTCAGATCTTTTATAAATCTTGAGGATAAAGACCTCTGTACACTTATAATTAAAATTGCAGTGTCTCACCCCCCTTTTATAAAAATTTTTACTACGCAATTCTAATAAATAATCAAAAGGAAAGAAGGATCTTTATGTTTTTTAATTAAAAATATTGCCAAAAATAACAAATTATTTAAGTTATTTTTAAATAAATTGAATTCGTCTTTGGTTTTTAAGATGTTTTGTTGAATTTATTAAATATAATTAATTATATTATATATATGTGGCTATAATTTAAGACGAAAAAAATTTTAAAAACTTACGTTATTATTACTTTTTAGGATATATAGAATATACTAAACTAAAAGTTTTTTAATGTAAAGTATAAGCCCCAAAAATCTATCCTTGACATCAAGTAATGATAATGCCATAATTTATGGTTTAAAAAAGAAAATAAATATAATAAAGCATCTTATATTTACCACAAAGTTGTTTATTGATTGAGAATTTATAAGGAGAATACATCGATGTCAGAGTTATTGATGGGTAAAAAAATAGGTATGACCCAGATCTTACAGGAAAACGGGGATGTTGTCCCTGTTACTGTCATACAGGCAGGGCCGTGTATTATAAGCCAAAAAAAGGTTCCGGAAAAGGATAGTTATTCTGCTGTCCAATTGGGATTTTTAGCCATGAAACCAAATAGGGTGAAAAAACCAATAGCAGGTCATTTTAAAAAAGCAGGGATTCCCCCTCAAAGATTCCTTTATGAGTTTAGGGTTGATGAGAAAGAACTTGAAAAATACGAAGTTGGGCAAGAGATCAAGGTCGATGGATTTAAAGAAGGGGATTTTGTTGATGTTACAGGTGTTTCCAAAGGTAAAGGATTTGCCGGTGTCATGAAAAGACACAATTTTCACGGAGCACCGGGTGCCCATGGTACTCATGATTATAACCGCCACGGAGGTTCAATAGGTAGTTCTTCATTTCCGTCAAGGGTCTTTAAGGGGCTTAGAATGGCAGGCAGAATGGGATCTGATCGGGTAACTGTTCAAAACCTGAAGGTTATTCAAGTTCGTCCGGAACAAAATTGTTTAGTTTTGCGTGGTGCTGTACCGGGAGCCAAAAACGGTATACTTCTCATAAAAAAGGCTATAAAAAAGAAATAATCAGGATGTTGAGAAAACTTTTTTCCCCCCATTCTGTTGCTGTTATCGGAGCCTCCAGAGATCAAGGAAAGGTAGGTCATGAGGTTCTGAAGAATTTAATCCTGGGGGGATTTGAAGGACATATTTATCCAATAAATCCGAAGGCGGATAAGATTCTTGGAAAGAAGTGTTTTTCTGATATCTATGAAATTAAAGGTCGAATTGATTTAGCCATTATTGTCATACCTGCAAAGCTGGTTCCTCAAACTCTTGATAAATGCGGGGATAGAAAGATCCCTACAGCTATAGTCATATCTGCTGGTTTCAAGGAGACGGGCAAAGAAGGTGCCGGTTTAGAGCATGAAATGATCGAGTATGCCCAGCTTCATCAAATCCGTATCCTTGGTCCCAATTGCCTGGGATTGATCAATACTGATTCAAGACTAAATGCCTCGTTTTCAAGGGAAATGCCTCTTGCTGGAAGTATCGGTTTTTTTTCACAATCAGGTGCCCTTGGAACAGCGATCCTTGATTGGGCAATAGGAGAAAGGATTGGTTTTTCAAAATTTATAAGTCTCGGAAACAAGGCTGATATCTCGGAAATAGATATTCTGCAAGTAATGGGACAAGATCCTCAAACAAAGGTCATCCTGGGCTATCTGGAAAGTATTGAAAATGGTGATGAGTTTATCAGAATAGCCAGGGTAATATCCAAAAAGAAACCGGTGATCATAGTTAAGGCAGGAAGCACAAAGGCGGGTTCACGGGCAGCGTCTTCTCATACAGGCAGCTTGACAGGATCTGAGGTGGCCTTTGATGCGGCTTTTAAACAGACAGGTATCATTAGGGCATATTCTGTTCAGGAACTTTTTAATTATGCCCTTGCCTTTGCTTATCAACCACTTCCAAAAGGAAATAATATTGCTGTAGTTACAAATGCCGGCGGACCGGGAATTATGGCTGCCGATGCTTGTGAAAGATTTCACTTGAATCCCATTACACCGAGTAAAGAAACCATTGATAAACTGGCTGGTTTTTTACCGCCCGCTGCCGGATTCTATAATCCTGTCGATATTTTAGGGGATGCGGGTTCGGATAGATACAAGAAATCACTGGATGTGATTTTAGAGGACCGAAAGATCCAGGGGATTGTTGTGATCCTTACTCCTCAAGCTATGACAGAGGTCGTTCAGACAGCCGAGGTGCTTGGCGAGGTTTCTATGAATACCCATAAACCCATTCTTGCTTCATTTATGGGGCAATATACTATAAAAGAAGGGATAGACAGGTTAGTCAAATACAAAATCCCTAACTATGTCTATCCTGAACAAGCCATAGATGCTTTTAAAAAAATGTGGGAATATAAAAGATGGGTTGACTTGCCTGATGATCATTTCAAACACTATAGAGGAGATAAGAGACAAGTTAAAAAGGTATTGGACCAGGCGCGTAATGAGGAGATCTTGATACTAAGCGAAAAAAAAGCAAGAGAAGTATTAAATATCAGCATTGAACTGGCAAATAGAACAGGGAATGACCACATCCATATTTTTGCTTCAAG
>JBLIRS010000186.1:0-6992 GCA_049472415.1 bacterium
CCTGGTATTCAGGGAGAAAATCAGAGTATTCACGGATAGAAGCTGAGTATTCAGATAATGGAGGGATAGATCCCGAAGATGGAGTTACTATTATTCATGATTTGGCTATGTTCGAGACTATGGCCTGTATGAGTGATGTGCCCGGGGCTTTGAATGTAAGAGAAGTAAAATTTTTAGTTGTCGGGGTAGATACAGATAATCCGGCTGTTTATTTCTATAATACCAAAAGACATACCTATCATTTTACCTTTGCCAGAGATGTTTTGAAAATTTACGATGATTTGTATAAATTCAATTCACAAACATATTTTACTGATTACAACCGTAAAAATCTTGCCGGCTCTATTATTGCGTATGACAATTATCAGCTTGAAACCGGCGAGAAGGGGATTTATGCTATTGAATTTTGGCCGAGTGATCCGGTGAGGTTTAAATTTGTAAAAATTGCCTATGATCTTATAACCGATAAAATGCCTTTCGCAAGGACGTGCATCGCTTATCATGCTGTTGGAGAGATTCAACGTAATTTGTTTGAAGAAGAGAAATACATATATGAAAATTCTTATGTAAAAACAATCAGCAGTGAGGATCTTTTTGAAAATATAGCTTACAGTCCGCTTAACCCCGGGGAATCATATGGTCTCCTTAGAATTGTCGAAAGTGATGAGGTTGTAACGGCCAAAGATATTGTTATCTTTAAAACCGCTCCAAATGATCTGACTCATGTGGCGGGAATTATTACCGAAACACCACAGACTCCACTTTCGCATATTAATTTAAAAGCTAAACAGAATAATACTCCTAACATATATATAAAAAACGCCTCAACCCATCCTGATATCGTACCTTTTGTGGGCCAATACATACATTTTCAGATAACCTCCGATGGATTTGCAATTGAAGCGGCTGATCAGAAGAAAGTTGATGATTTTTTTGAATCAATCCGTCCATCTGTGCCTCAGTCCCCTGTCAGGGATTTAAGCGTGACAACAATAGCCGCACTGAATAGCATAGGTGCGTCGGATTTTGGAGCTTATGGCGTAAAAGCGGCCAATGTTGCGGAACTAGCAAAATTCCTGCCTTATGGAATGGTTCCTGATGGTTTTGCCGTGCCCTTTTATTTTTATGACGAGTTTATGAAATACAACAATTTTTACCAGGAAGCCGCTGATATGAGGGCCGATGAGGCGTTTAAAAATGAGCCCCAGTTTCGTCAATCAGCTCTCTCTGCTTTTAGAAAGAGAATAAAGCAGGGTGAAGCCCCTCAATGGATGGATGATCAACTTCAAGAGGTTTATGATGACCTCAGAACTCGTGATAACAGTAGAGATGTTCGGGCCCGCTCCAGCACAAATAATGAAGATCTGGAAGGATTTAACGGTGCCGGTCTTTATGAATCATATACTCATAAACCGGATGAAGGCCGTTTTATTAATACTATCCGGCAGGTCTGGGCCAGCCTTTGGACTTATCGGGCTTTTGAAGAAAGAGATTTTTATCGTATTGACCATTTTAAGACAGCGATGGGCGTTCTTGTTCATCATAATTATAAAAATGAGATAGCAAATGGCGTGGCAGTGACCAAGAATATTTTTGATCCGAATTGGGAGGGATTTTATGTGAATGTCCAGGTGGGAGAAGACCTGGTTACTAATCCTGAAGAAGAGTCAATTCCGGATGAGTTCCTGGTGGCAAGGATTCCGGTTTCAAACTGGCAAATCGATTATGAAATTGTGACCATTCGTCATTCAAATAAAACGGAAAATGGAGAAAATGTGCTTAGTGACCAACATGTACAAGAACTTATAAATGCAATGGCCTATATTCAAGATCATTTTAGAAGCGTTTATCATATTAGTGAAAATAATCTGAGCTTTGCAATGGATATTGAATTCAAAGTCACTCAGGAGGATGAATTACATATAAAGCAGGCCCGTCCCTGGATCGATTAAGATTTTATATCCATCCGCGGGCCTTTCTGGGCCGGATAATTGTTTCCCCATTGGCGGAATGGCTCACGGTAAGCTGATTTATGATAATTAGGTTGCCTTGTTTATATCAGTTCTTTGACAAATAAGCTTGACAGATTATTTTGATGTATGGTATTATACGTAAATAAATATTTACTTACTCTGTTTGTTTAGGATATTAACGTTCCTTGAATTTGTGTTTTAAAACCGGATGAATGCCGGTTTTTAAAAATTTTTTTTAATGACAATAACACAGGTGGTTTGAATGGAAAAGCATGATGCATTTTTCGATCTCCTGAAAAGATGTGAGATCAAAGACAGGGAAGCCTGGAATAACTTTACTGAGAAATATGGCAGTTATATTTATCTTTATATCAATAAAATATTGAGCAGGTACAACGTATTCCCTCAAAACGGGGAAGCGGAGGAAGTATTCAATTCGGTTTTTTCGACCTTATTGGATAAAGACTGTAAGGAGTTGAAAAATTTTCAGGGAGAAAATGAATATTCTTTTTGGGCCTTTTTAAGGGAGATCAGTTTTCGTGTCACACTGGATTTTTTGAAGGTAAAAAAAAGCATTATCGATCAGAACAAGAAGCGAAGTTGCTCTCAAAAACGGGACCATTCCTTGCGGCTTAATAAGAATGACCTCCCGGATATTTTATCAAATATTAATGAGGAGCTTCACCCCAGGTATCAATACTTGTTCAGATTGATTTACGAAGAAGGACTGGGTCCATCGGAAGTTGCTGAAATTATGAATATAAATTTAAATGCCCTCGGTAAGCTAAAATCTAATATGTTGAAAAATATTATTAAGGTTTCAAAAAAGAAAGGGCTATACCCGGAATTAAAATTGTTTCTTGTCAATAACCCAATCACAATGTCGTATCCATTGGCAAAGATGGCTTGATCATTAAGTTATTTATATAGATGCACCCAATCCATTTAATTTGTCTCGGGCCAGGCTTTCCGGGTTAAGGACAAAGACTGAAAGCCCCTGTAAAGCCTTGCGGTTTCACCATCCGAATTTTTGATAACTAAATCAAATATGATATCCCTGTATTTCCGATTAAAATCACATCCTTCGCATAGGGTGAAATTTTCTTAAAGAGGCGGAAATTTTTCAATAAACGGAGGAAAAAAACCCATTATTCGTTTAAAAAAATCATTTATAATATAAAAAGGTATTAATATATTTAACAGCTTCCATTCGTGGCGAATCAGTGGCAAAGCTATCCATTTCTAATAAAACGGTAATTCCCATGGAGAGGAGGATATGGTCATGAACAAAGAAGATATGAAAAAACTATTAAATCTCTCCAGCGATAAATATGGAGATGGGAAGGATCTCAGACCCGGAATCAGAATTTTGCTGATTGATTGCTCCGATGCTGAGATTGGATCCATTCGTTATGAAATTGAGAAAGGGAGAGAATTTAAAGTAGTAGGTATAGCAAAGGATGTTCATAAAGCAAGAGAGATGGTAAAATCTCTCAAGCCCGATCTTGTCATCATGGATATTATGGATCCGCGATCCGGAGGTATAGGATTTCTGAAAAGGCTTCAGCATTTCCATCCTATACCCGTTATGTTGATAAGTCCTGTGAGCAGGATGCCTTTTAGGATGGTGGTCTCAGCCTTTAAGCTGGGGGCCACCCGGATTATCGATAAAGAATCTCTGGATATATTTCGGAAAAATGGGAGTCCATCAAAAGGATTATCGTTTTTTGAGCATATTAAATTGGCCGCTTCCGCTTAGAAAAGTCATCATCCAAAGATAACAGCCTTTTAGAAAAAAGCCAATGTACTCCTTAAATTCTTTTGCCTTTGAATTTTTTTCTCAATTGTTTTTGCTAGATAAAAGATCCAATCCTTTATGATAAATCTTCTTATTTGAATCCTTTGGCCAATAATATAACTATATTTCTCGACTAGGCCTGATAATGGTTTGCAGGGATCCATCAGAAGTTTGTGTTCGTTGAATCTCATCCCCTTTGTCGGATTGTATCCCCTGGCAAGCGAAATTGACCCCTCTTTTTTAATGGTTGCACCGAGAACCCGGGACTCCCCTGGGATAACTTTTCTATCGGTTTGATGTGATAAAGGATATGGCATAATTTTATGTCTTTCTTGTTCTCCAAAGGTAAATAGTGTTTTTTAAATCAAACCCCGCAGTGACCTGCGGGGTTTGATTTAAGTGCATTTTCTTTGAAAATGAAGTATTTTGCAAGATTGCTGACAAAATTCTTTTCTAGGGATTAGGTTCCATGAGTATATAATCCATCCTTTGAAAATCTATCATTGCAGTATGAGCATGTGTGACGAATTGTATCCCTGGAATGAGATGGAAAGCCTTGACACCACTGTGTCGTGAGGTATATTGTCAGAGATAAAATTTTACCCCCTTTGCCATCAGGGCCTCTATAACCGGCTGTTGGTCATTATAAATAGCCTGGGGATGTGGTGTGGCAGCATTTCTGTTGAGCGCCAGGGGAAGCCCAGCCGAATGAATAATACCTACCATTTTAAAATCAGTGGTGCCATGTGTAATCGTATAGTCGTCTATCGCTGTTTCTATTGTTCTTGTAATAGGCGTCCCTGGTGTGTATTCCATATTATCAAGCCGATATACTACCTTAATGCCATAAGTGAAGATGAGGCAACGAGTGATTTGGCTCGCTCCCGGTCCGAACTCTTCATCAAGAGTCAGACCCGTAACCAATCCGACAGGACATGTCCCGGTTGGTGTCGGCTGCGGCGGGCTATAACTGCCTACAGGCAGCGCATAGATTGGCCATCCGGATGTGGTGTATGGGCCTGTGCTGGGAAAGTAAGATGTTGGCGGATAATTATATAGAGATATCGGGGTAGTTGGTGGAAAACGGGTTGCGGGAGGCCAGCTCCAGGGAAGATACTGGCTCAGAGCGGGCAAGTTAAGGCCCAAAATAATCAGGCAGAAAGAACAGAAACAAAAAATTGCAGTTATCCTGCGATAATTCATCTCGACCCTCCTTTTATAATTTGAATTTATTAAAATATAATTTGGTCCTGTAACATTTTTAATCCTCTGAAATACAAAGAGAAACCATCTAAATATAAATAAAGTTATTTATAGATTATCCTTTTTATATATATGCTTTAATTAATAAAATTAAAATTTAGTAGAAATAAAAGAAATATAATGTATGAGCTACTGATTTTAGGTGTTAAATACAGAAAAATATTTTTATATATATATTATAAGAGAAAAAATTTTTAAAAAAAAGTATCTTTTTCCATAATTTTTTGAACTTTTTCCGCTTTTGGTGGAGAAATCCAAGTTGAAAAATACGGATTGAAAACTTTAACAGGATGCCCTGATATTTTTCTGATGGCAGAAGGTACACCTCTTGCCTTTACTAACGGCATATTATATAAAGTATAAAGCGGATCAAAAATTGTTTATAAGGATAATTCCTGCCTTTTAAAGGAAAAACGTCAAAAAAAAGCGGAAAATCCCGATTTTTTTCTTATGTCAAATTGTATATCATTTTATTTAGATAATAACCAGTAGTCCTTATTTTAAAAAGCAACATCATTGAATAGCAGCATCGAATGATAGTTATACACCGTCCGTCTGTCAAAATTGGACCTATCTGGAAAGGGACATGACTGCAACAAAAATAATGATTGTAGATGATAACCCTAAATTTTTAAGAGAACTCAAGGAAAGTCTGGAACTATACGGATATCGGATTATTTGTGTTCAGGAGGGCAGATATGTTTTGGATAATACCCTTGAGCAAAAGCCGGATTTAATACTTCTTGATCTTAAAATGGAAGGAATGAGCGGATTGCAGATAGCCGATATCCTTGCTCATACATCGCAAACAGATTGTATCCCCATCATAATCATGAGTGCGTTTTGGACTAACGAAAATATGGAAGCGGCCATGGATCTGAATGAAATCAAGGCATGTCTGAAAAAGCCTTTCAAGGTTAAACAACTCATTTTTGAGATAGAAAAAGTATTGAAATAAAGTCCGGACAAGACCTGAGTGAAATTTGGAGATTTAAATCTCAAAAGAGATTGTATATTTGACATAAAAATTGGATGGAGGGAGAGATTGAAATGCTAAAACCCGATTTAGAAAGATTGATTGGTGAATCAAAGAAAGACTGGCATTTTTTTATAATAACTGCCAATTGTCAGGGACTGCCCAGTATATCACGTGCAGATCAACTTATAGCAGTGTCAAGAAAGGAATTGGTATTAGAATGCTGTTCTTGTTCTGAAATCCTGGCCGATCTCTGGGAGAATTCTTCAATAACAATTGTTGCCTGGAGCCGGAACAATTGTTCAGGGTATCAGTTGGAGACTCGGTTACTCCAAAAAAGGGATATCCCTAAAATGAACGGAAGCCCTTTTGGAAAAGCCCTTGATGATTCGGATTCTCATGTTCGAATGTACCTCCTTGTTGAAATCAATAAAATAATAAACATCAAGAAAAACATCCCGTACGCAAGGAATAATCGCTGGGCCGGGCTGGATTGAATATTAAGGTAAGTTGAGACCATCATTAGACCGTCCAGGGACGCTTATGAATTCCTGGAGGGGACCCGAAACTGAATCCAATTTCAAACAAGGCTAATAATCATAAGCATATTTTTCGCACGAAAGGAGAATGAATCATGCAAAAAAATATGGGAACCATTGACCGGATCGTCCGTATCATCATAGCCTTTATACTGGGAGTCTTTATTGTAACCGGCGTGGTAAAGGGGATTCTTGCTATCATACTAGGAATCATAGCAGTGGTATTTCTTATAACCAGTATATTCGGGGTGTGCCCTGCCTATTTTCCACTTGGCATATCCACAAGGAGAAGGGGTGCGGTATGAAAGGTCCTGTCCCTGTTTATCCAGGTAACATTGGTGCCGGGGGAATCCTCAGTATTAATCATTTTAAGTCATATACTTTATAGAAAAAATAATTGCACATAGTTATTAAAAGTAGAAAAAAATCAAAGAAAAGAGGAA
>JBLIRS010000187.1:0-6983 GCA_049472415.1 bacterium
CGGATGCATCAATCAGGAAAGCTTCTCCGATGGTGCCGTTTACATATACAAAACGGCCATAGATATCATGATTATAGTTGAATTCTCCGCCATCGGACCACACTACCAGATATTTTACCCCATCTGTGGCTATATCCGGTTCATTCTGGTTTCCATTGCCTAAATCAGAGGTAATATTTATTTGAGCCCCAAGATTTTCTCCATTCAGATCAATAAAACGCCCCAATATATCATTATAGTTATCCCATACACAAAGATAACCTGTGCTGCTTGCTACAATCTGAGCATTCCACTGTCTTGAAATATCGTTAGGATCTTTGTACGCTATATAGAAACTGGATGGATCGGAAACCATATCCGCTCCTGCATTCAGACCTGACAATCCAATAATCAGACAAATTAAGGTAGCGGTAAATAAGAACATGGAGTATCTTTTAAAACTGCATTTCATTATTCCATTCTCCTCATGGCAAAGATGTAAAATAAATATAAGATTGATTCTTAGGATATAAAATATATAATACTATTATTATATAATACTATAAAAGTACGATGCTCACAAAATTTAGTTAAATAATAAAAGACGTATAAAAAGAGAATCTTGTTATTGCTTAATTTTATATTTATATAATTCATCTATAAGTTTTTCCCTAACGAAAGGTGTCAATAAACCTTAAGAGGAAAGGAAGAAAAAGATGGAAAGGATACTGATGAAAATTCAGGAACTGTTTGCAGTTTTCGGGCTTAAGGTCCTCGCTGCAATTGTAATTGTGGTGCTTGGGCGATGGGCCGCGAAACTAATTCAAAATATTACCCAGAAGATAATGAAAAAGAGTAAAGTAGATGCCACAATCATATCCTTTGTGGGAAATCTGCTTTACGTTATTTTAATGATATTTGTAATATTGGCGGCTCTTGGTCAACTCGGAATACAAACAACCTCGCTTATTGCTATTATAGGCGCGGCCGGCCTTGCCATAGGTCTCGCTTTACAGGGTTCCCTTGCAAATTTCGCCGCAGGTATCCTGATGATTATTTTCCGTCCTTTCAAGGTCGGTGATTTTATCGAGGGCGCGGGAGTTGCGGGTATTGTTGAAGAGATTCAGATTTTTACAACCAAGCTGAAAACCATGGACAACAAGATAGTTATAATACCAAACGCAAAGCTGACTAATGACAATATAATGAATTATTCGGCGGAAGAGATAAGACGGGTTGATCTTGTTTTTGGAGTCTCTTATTCCGATGATATCGATAAGGTAAGAAAGGTTATACTGGAAGTATTGTCAAAGGACGGGCGAATACTGAAAGATCCCGGGCCTACAGTTGGTGTTGTTGAGCTTGCTGATAGCAGTGTAAATTTTGCGGTTAGGCCCTGGGTAAAAACTCCGGACTACTGGAGTGTTTATTTCAATGTTACGGAAAATGTAAAAAAGGCCTTTGATGCCCAGAATATTAGTATCCCATTTCCACAACAGGATGTCCATTTATATAAAAAAGATAA
Source organism: bacterium (assembly GCA_049472415.1). Taxonomy (GTDB): domain Bacteria; phylum SZUA-182; class SZUA-182; order DTGQ01; family JAFGSM01; genus JBLIRM01. The sequence goes on from JBLIRS010000187.1 coordinate 1,505, forward strand.
ACCGGAAACGACTTAAACCTCAGACGCCAGATTAAATTAAACACTAAATGATTTAATCGGTAGTACTTAATGGACACTTGTCATATCCCGGATCTGTGTGTTAACATAATCCAGGAAATTTAATTGTAAGGTATGTTAATTTTTTAAGGTTGGAGGATAACGCCAAATGACGAGACATGAGCTTGAAAAGATGACAGTTGTGAAACTCCGGGAGGAAGCGCTTAAGTATCCTGAATTAACCGGTGTGCATGGAATGAAAAAGGAGGAGCTTGTAAAAGCGCTTGCCGAATTGATGGGGCTTCCTGAAGAGGAAACACCAAAAAAGAAGGTAAAAGTAAAGAAGGGAAATACCAAGGGGGGGCTTAAAAAAATTATTAAATCATTAAAAAAGAAAAGATCCGAAGCGCTTAATGCCAAGGATTCCAAAGGCCTGAAAATTGTTCGAAAAAGGATAAAATCCGCAAAGAGAAAGCTTAGAAAACTGGTTGCCGCTTAAAATCTCATATTAAGCAGCGGCAGGGTGAATCTTTGATTCAGAGACCGGAGCCTTTCCTCTCTGAATCTGTGATTATATCTTTTAGCGCTTTGAACAGAGCCATAGATTGTACCTGTATACCATCCGATTTCAAATAAACCTATAATAGACCCGAGAACAGGGAGATCATTGTCGAAGGCCTCGATACCGGCGCCTATAAAGACACCATTAACGAGGAAGGCTGCGATCCCTGTCTGCCTTTTTCCTGCATAAATATACCCGGAACCGGGTAGGATTATGGACAGGATTCCGGCAGCAGCAGGGGACTTTTCCTTTTGGTGGCTTATTTCCTTCGCCTCCCTGATGATTTCCTGAGAAGCGGAAAATAATCTACTGTTAGGATCTATCTCTCTAAAGGCATCTTCCGCATCCTCCCATCTCCATTCCTTTAAAAAAGCCCAGGCCTTTTGGTACTGAGCCCTGTCCTTTAAAATTGAATGGGGATAGCTTATCAGAAAGTCATCGCAGATTTGACGCGCTGCCGGATATTTGCCTTGTTTTATAAGACTGCTGCCAAGCCATAATTTTGCCTCTTCTCTTATCTCTTGTCTGCTCGCACCTTCGGACAGCGCTCTGAATGTTTCTGAGGCTTTATCAAGATCGTTTTCATTTAGATATGATTTTCCCATAAGCATTCGCACATTGTCCGAAAATCTGTGTGTTGGGTAGAAGTAGATAAAACGGATGCCCTCGTTGATAGTCAGGGTTGTTTCTCCTTGATTGAATAGATATTCGATCCATCCATATTCGGTCTCAGGATCGTATTCTGACGCATGGGAAGTCCCCGGGAATAATGAAATGCAAAATAAGAATAACAGCAAAAGGCAGAAGATAACGGCTTTATTTATATGATATAGATTCAATAGCCTTGATAAAATACTTTTAGTAAAAATAAATTTTTTCAAAAAAAACATAAGATTATCTCCATCATTAAGTTGTTTAATAGATCAATGTAAAAAAGGCCCGGAGACGAAGAAATGACTTTTTTACGTTTAAATATTAACTAAAAGCAATGTCAGGCCTATTCCTCCCATTAATGACAATACTCCAAGGGCAGTAACTATGCCAAAAATAGGAATCAGGTAACTGCTTGCTAAAACAGCCCCGAATGCCGATCCAATAAGATCTAATCCGTAAAGAAGACCTGCCTGCCCCTTCCATTTCTGACTTGGGGATAAAAAAAGCCCTGTTGCGATCGGGAACTGGAATCCTCCCATAAATCCGGCCATAAGGGTCAGTAATATAAAAATGAATTCCACCGCTTTGGCATGCCAGAAAGAAACATTAATTCTGGTAAATAATAATATTATGAAAAGGGGATAGATAAAATAGCAGATCTGTATACCACAATACCAGATATAGGGTTTCTTCAGGTTGTCAAGGATATGAGTCATCAGGGCGCTGCCCATGGTCAGGCCTACCATGAAAGCGGTAATCAGGATGCCGAGCTGCAGGTAAGCGTAGCCATAGAAAACCTGGAACCCGAGAATGAGTAGGAATTCCAGCACGATTTCTATAAAGCCGCCTAACATCACTAATATACCAACTGTCAGTCTTTGGCCCTTTTCTCTGCCTGAAATTTTAGTGAATACGATAAGCATTGTAGTCAGAACTGCCAAAAAAAACAGGAGCCGTTTCCCTGAGATATCTTTAACCTTTTCCAGGACCTTCCCTGTAATAGGTGAAAAGTAACGGCCCCAAAGGATGAGATCATAAAAGTAGCAGATGGGCCTGAGATCTGTGTTAATCCAGACGCCTTCCGTATCTTCAAATATAAGTTTCAGATCATTAACGCGTTCTTCACTCAGAAGAGACGGAAGATACCATTCGGAAAAAAAGTGCGTTTCTATATTACGGGCGGATAGCCTTTGAATAATGATGTCCGGATCAAGGGTTAGAAAATCTTTATTTTTTCCGGCAATAAAGTATGCTGTATCTCCCGGTGCTACTAAAGGTTCCGGAAAGACCTCCCTGACTGTCTTATATACGCATCTTAAAAAGTCACCCAGGTGGGGACCAATGTAGTTTTCAGAAGATGTTACAGAAAATGCCATTACACCGTTTCTGGAAAGTTTATTTGATGCAAGATTGTAAAATTCCATAGTGTACATACGGTTTAATTGAGCTGTCTTTGGATCCGGAAGGCCGATAATTATAATGTCATAAACAGTATCCGTTTCCTTTGTATAAAGCCTGGCATCCTTATGGATAGGCCTTACCTTTGGATGATTTAATATTTTGACATAATTCCGGGGACAGTATTTTTCTGCCAGTGTGAGCGCCGTCGGATCAAGTTCAACGTAATCAATACGTTTCAGGCTGGGATATTTGATAGCTTCCCTAAGGCTTCCTATCCCCGTTCCTATAAGCAAAGCCTTTTGAGGCTCCGGGTGCTGAATAAAGGGGAGATGCACGGTCCATTCCTCTGTCCAGTGATCAGGTATAGTGCTTGTAAGGACCCCATGCTCATAAAAGTTGTATTCTTCATTTAATTTTGAAAGGGCTATCCGGCCAAAAATGGAATCCTCACAGGCAAGGAGCTTGAAATCTTTCCATTGTAATGTATAGATGAGGAAGTCAATAGGAATAAAAAGTGACAAAAAGAAAAGAGACAAAAAAAGAAAAGAGAGGCTGCCTGAAATCCAAACTCCGGGAAGATTCCTTTCCGGTTTTTGAGAAAAATTGAGCAGGCCGGATAAGAGGTTTACAATACCCAGTAAAAGAGAGATTTGAAAATGCCCCATAATCTTTATGAGCAGGAAGCTGAACAGGCAGCCTCCTGCACCCGACCCAACTGCTTCGAGGACATAGACCCAGCCGACCCTTCTTGCAGGAGATAGCTCGGGCCGGATAATCCACTGATATCCAAGACTGAACATCATTCCCAGAATGAGACAAAGGGGTGAGATAAAGAGGAAAGAGACCCAGAATATGGGCCCCATTCCAACAATGGCCATTTGAGGCAGGCCAAGTAAGATCCTTGACCAGCGTATAAGTATGATTTGAAGAATAAGCAGGAAAGGTATGGAGATAAGCAGGATGGTGAACCTGTTTCTTATGGAGGTTTCGTTCCCTGCTTTCCATCGTCCTCCTATTGTGCTGCCTATTGCCACCCAGAAAAACCATGCGGCAAGAACAAAACCCATGGTAAGCTCATTTCCGGAAAAAACAGCGATAAGCTCCCGGATAAGTATGATCTGGCTGCAGATGGAATTAACGCCTATAAGGGAAATTGCCAAATAGAGCCGTTTCATAGCATTAATCTATAAATTTCAGATAATAGTCATCTGACCCGATCCAGTTTTTTATTTGTGAGCGGCTATATTCCTGAGGTTCCGTACCTCTTTTGAACACTTCAATGACACTGTTCGGAAAAGCCTCTGTAACGCGCAACCCGTTTGCGGGATCTATGGGTACAAAAACGACGTCATCAGGTTTTTCAAAGCCCCTTACAGGCTTGTCCTTAAGATAGGATTTCATAAAAAGTGTCCATATGGGGCAAGCAGCCATCGACCCGGTTTCATTATGACCAATACTTATCTTCTCATCAAATCCCACCCATACACCTGTTGCAACCTGAGGATTGAATCCGATAAACCATGCGTCCGTATAATTATCCGTTGTTCCTGTTTTGCCGGCTACTGTTACACCTACTTCCCTTGCCTTTCTTCCGGTTCCGTTTTCCACTACACCTTGCAACAGACTGCACATAATATAAGCCGTGGCCGGGGTAATTACCTGCTTCTTTTCATAAATAGGAGAATAAATGGTTTCACCCTTATCATCGGTTACATAGCGGACATACACAGGCTTCACCCTGAATCCGTTATTTGCAAAGGGCATATAGGAAGAGGTCAATTCTTCCAGACTTACCTCAGAGGCGCCTAACGCCAGGGAGGGATAGGGATTTAGTGTGGATTCGATCCCAAGCAGGCGGGCATAATGGATTGTATTTGTTATCCCGATCTTGAACATGAGCTTAACTGTAGCTACATTTAGAGATTTCTCCAAAGCTGTCCTGATCCTTGTGGGGCCGTAAAATTTTTCCCTGAAATTTTCCGGTTTCCAGGGTTTCTCCGTCCCGGGGATTTTATAGATCACCGGTGAGTCCATAATAATATCGGCAGGTGTAAATCCGTTTTGAATGGCTGCCGTGTAGATGATGGGTTTAAATGCCGAACCTGGCTGCCGTTTTGCCTGAGTCGCCCTGTTAAATTGGCTGATTGTAAAATCTCTTCCTCCTACCTCACAAATCACATGTCCGTTAAGTGGATCGATGGCAATCAGTGAAGCCTGAAGAGGCAGATCTTCATCATTTGAGAGACCCTGTCTTTTTCTCCTTTCCTCGATTTCCAGGAATCCTTTTGCCACAGCCTCTTCAGCCATTATCTGGGCATTCGGATCAAGAGTTGTATACACGTGCAGACCACCGCGGTAAAGAAGGTTCGGCCCTAATTCCTTTTCCAGTTCCTGCCTCACCTTTTCAATGAAATAGGGTGCAAGGGGCATTTCAATTGTTTTATTAACAACACCAGAAGGTGAGTTAACGGCTTCACTATATTCTTCGTTAGAGATAAATCCCTCTTCCCGCATCCTTAACAATACATGCCTGCGTCTTTTAAGGGCATTTTCCATGTGAGGGAACGGAGAATACAGGCTTGGCGCATTTGGCAGCCCCGCAATAAGTGCGCATTCGGAAAGGTTCAGCTCCCAGACATCTTTAGCGAAAAAGGTCCGGGCGGCGGCCTGCACACCATAGGCGCCACTCCCATAATAGATCTGATTTAAATACAGTTCCAGGATCTCCTCTTTTTTATAGACCCTTTCAATCTGAACGGCGAGCAGGGCCTCCTTGGCCTTTCTATCGAAGCTTTTTTCCGGAGTCAGGAAAAGGACCTTGGAGAGCTGCTGGGTAATGGTGCTTCCTCCCTGTAAGATCTTACC
>JBLIRS010000188.1:0-6980 GCA_049472415.1 bacterium
CACACCAGGCTGATCCTGCAATTCTCCTACTGCACGGGCTATTTCCTCTGCCGCCCCTTCGCCCTGGACCCTTACCGGATTTATTAACACCCGCACAGTGACGAATCTCCGTGTAAGAATGTTCAATATATCTCTTATTGCCGCCCCGGTAGGAGATGTTACAATGCCAATCCTTTCAGGCCAAAGCGGAATGGGCCTTTTTCTGGATTCATCAAAAAGGCCCTCCTTTGCAAGGCTATTTTTGAGTTGTTCGAAGGCCTTTTGAAGTGCCCCGGACCCAAGTGGCTCTATGTAATCACAAATGAGCTGATATTCCCCCCTGCGTTCATAGACAGTGATCTTGCCACGTACAAGGATTTTCATGCCGTCCTCAGGCTGGAACCTGAGGAACCTCTGGCTGCCTTTAAACAGGACACACCGCATCTGCGCTTCCTTGTCCTTGAGTATAAAGTAGGTATGGCCGGAAGAAGGGACCCTGAGGTCACTCACTTCACCCTCGACCCATATCTCAAAAAATTCCTCTTCAAGACGGTTGCGGATAAGGGTTGTAATCTGGCTTACAGAATACGGCTTGACATTTATCAACAAAGCGAAAGCATCCCTGTATTTCGAGAGAAAAATCAAAAAATTCTTTACAATTATAAATAATTATGACAAAACTATTCTATTCTATATCATTTTTAGAATCAATCCTTATTCATATTGACAAAGATCCTTTTGCTTGCTATTGTTTGTGGATTAGAGTCTCGTGTATACTATATATGTTCCTTTTTGGTAATCTTTTTGTTTTCAGGACTTTTATATTATATTCAAAGAGACAGGTTTAATTATTATCCGTTTAAAAAGGAAATAATGGATAAAAGCAATTGGGTACGGGTAAAAGAGAAGCGATCATATACGGGGACCGGCAAAGAGGCTCTGTGGCCGGAGTAGCTATCGGGAAGGAACGCGGAACAAGTAAAAAACAAGTGTCCCATATAGATTTAAGAAAAGGATGCGGGGTTCTGGGTGACGGGCATGCATATACGGAAAAACAGGTAAGCCTTGTCGCTGTCGAGGAAATCGATCATATGAATATGTCTTACGATATCCGGGCTCATATAGGAGACTTTGCAGAGAATATAGCAACCAGGGGTATAGACCTCATGACCTTTTCACCGGGGGATCAGATCCGGGTTGGGCCCGCTGTCCTTAAGGTCGTACGTTTGGGCAAGAGCCGGGAAGAGATGATGGGACATACCTTTTCCTTTAAGGGATATACCCTCTTGCCTGAGAAGGGTCTCTTTTGCGAAGTCATTAAAGGCGGAAGGGTAAGGCCCGGGGATGAGATATGGGTTGATAATAGAGGCACATAAGATATTTAGAATGACTTTTTTGAATATTAAATAATAAATAATAATAACTTTGAGTATTAAGGTATGGATCAAGACAAAAAAAATATTATACATCTTGTCGAAATGGATGTAAACACGGAGGGTATTATCTATAAACTGGAAGGGGGAGACGCTTTTCAGTCCCGTCTTCAGGCCCTGAACATAAGGATAGGAAAGAGGATCAAAAAGATAAGCGCGAATCCATTTCGAGGTCCGATCGTTGTAGAAGTAGATAGCTCCAGGGTTGCCATAGGTTACGGTATGGCTCAAAAGGTGATGGTCGAAATTGCAACCCGGGAAAACCCCTCATGACCCCGGTGCCATTTGTTTTAATGGGGGTTAAAGAGTGAAGATCTTGCTCATGGGAAATCCCAATGTGGGCAAGAGTGTCATATTTTCCCGTCTTACGGGCGCTCATGTCATCTCCTCCAATTACCCCGGAACCACTGTAGGTTTCACAAAAGGATATATCTGGCTTGACGGACTGAAACATGAAATCATAGATGTTCCCGGTACATACACACTCAGCCCCACCTCAAAGGCCGAGGAAGTGGCTGTGGAGATGATGTCCGAAGGTGATATGGTAATAAATGTTGTAGATGCCACCAATCTGGAGCGTAGCCTGTACCTTGCCATTCAACTGCTCGAAAGAGGGGTCCCGCTTATTATCGCTCTTAATATGTGGGATGAAACCAAACACCGTGGCATCACCATCGATTTGGACAAATTGAGAGAATTGCTGAAATGTCCTGTTATTCCCACCGTAGCTATCACAGGACAGGGTATAAAGGACCTTGTTGCCGCGATCCCGGGTGCCGCCCGCAGGGATTTACCATCCAATCCTTTTGAGACAAAGCTCTTGGACGATGAAAGGTGGACTCATATAGGTCACATCATCAAAGAGGTGCAGCATATAACTCATCGGCATCATACACCTATGGAGCGGTTTGGAGATATGACCATAAAGCCTCTCACTGGAATACCCTTTGCCGTATTTGTGATTGGTCTTTCATTCGCGTTCATAAGATTTTTAGGTGAGGGATTGATAAACCACCTATTGAATCCGGTGTTTGAGCAATACTATACGCCCTTTATAGTAAAACTGGTAAATCTGGCTTTCCCTTCGGGTTTCTTCCACCATATATTGATCGGAGAATCTGCAAGCATTTCGGAATCTATGGGCCTTCTCACGACAGGTATATATGTCCCGGTCGTCCTTGTCCTTCCATATATTCTCTCCTTTTATCTTGTGCTGAGCTTTATGGAGGATTTGGGGTATCTTCCGCGTCTGGCCATACTTATGGATACCATTATGCACCGGATCGGTCTCCATGGGTTTGCCGTTATCTCCATAATACTCGGGCTTGGGTGTAATGTTCCGGGAGCCCTTTCCACCCGTATCCTGGAAACACGCAGGGAGAAGTTTATTGCCGGAACATTACTCGGGGTCTCTGTGCCGTGTATGGCCCAAACAGCAATGATTATAGGCCTGGTAGGTCCATACGGGATTCACTTCGTTTTTTTTATCTATGGTATTATCTTTTCCTGGGGTATCCTTGTCGGTGTGCTGATGGATCGGTTTTTGAAAGGAGGCAGCCCTGAGATCTTCATCGAGATACCTGCATATCATGTTCCTCATCTGGGCACCCTTCTAAAAAAGCTCTGGATGCGAATCAATGGTTTCCTGAACGAGGCTATACCCCTGGTTTTGCTGGGGGTTCTCATTATCAACATCCTGCACTTTACAGGGATCCTGGATTTTGCCGGCAGAATTACCGCACCCATTTTGAAGCACGGGCTTGGGCTTCCCAGTGAGGTTGTATCCGCCATGATTATAGGTTTTCTGAGAAAAGATGTGGCCATAGGGTTATTAAAGCCCCTGCAACTCAGCCTTAAGCAAATCATCATTTCCTGTACGGTCCTTACCATCTATTTCCCCTGCCTTGCTACCTTCTTTGTCCTTTTGAAGGAACTGGGATTGAAAGACATGATAAAGTCAGCACTTATAATGATCACAAGCGCCTTATTGGTTGGTGTTATTTTAAATATTGTATTATAAAAGTGAGAACCACTGTAACTTCGGCGTGACAATTTGAAATTTTCGAGTTGACAATAGTTTTATTGTTTGTTATTGTCATTCATAACTATATATAAAAATTGACCTATTCATGCATATTAGTTGAGTGGAAAAATATTGATGAAAAAATACTTTTTCTTAAAAATTTTTTTTAACAACCACTTTATCAGTTTTAGGCCTTATCTCATTGTCATAATAACAATAATAATTCTTCCATTTATTATTTTGAATCATTCCATATCCTCTGGCAGGGAGAAGGACTATCAGATAGGTGCGCAGGACAAATTAAAGATAGAGGTCTGGGACCACCCGGATCTAACAAGGGAGGTGGCCGTTTCACTTTCTGGTTTGTTTACCTTCCCGTTGATAGGGGAAATAAAGGCTTCGGGTCTCACTGCTGAGCAGGTTCAGAAAGAGATCGCCAGAAGACTCGCAGACGGCTATTTGATAAGGCCCCAGGTCACGGTGACTATTATCGAGTACCGCAGCAAACAGGTGAACATTCTGGGAGAAGTAAGAAATCCCGGCGCTTATCCCTATACCCGCCAGACTTCATTGATAGAGATAATTTCCATGGCCGGGGGGCTCACCAAGGAGGCAGGCCCTGAGGCATATATATTACGTTCTAAAGGAGCCAATCCATCAGATCCGGAAAAGGAAGAGCGTTCCCAATCCGTTTCTGATTCAGACAGCACAATGAAAAAGATCGACCTGAATGACCTTCTTAAGAGCGGCCATGAGGTCTATTTCCTTCTTCGGGAAAATGATACCATATACATACCCAGGGCGGATTTTTTCTATGTGTTGGGAGAAGTTAACAAACCAGGGCCATATAAACTGGAAAAGGACACCACGGTGCTCAAGGCGGTTTCCACGGCAGGCGGCCATACAAACAAGGCTAATCTCAACAAGATTACCATTGTTCGCATGATAGACGGAAAGGAGAAGGATCTTCCCGCCCGACTGTCTGATCCCGTTTTGTCCGATGATATAATCAAAGTCCCTGAACGATTTTTTTGATCTTGACGATTCCCTATTATATCAACATAATACCAAGAGGCATTTCCAATGGAACAACCACAGAATTTAACATCCGGCGTAACCGATCAGACGCCTTTTTACCCTGTATCATCAGGAAGCGGCCCTAGAAAGGAAATTCACCTGCGTGATTATTGGCGAATCATATCCAAACGACGCTGGACTGTCATAACCGTATTTATTATTATTCTTCTCACAACCATTATTGTCACACTTCGTAAGACCCCGATTTATAGGGCAACAATAAAGCTTCAGATAGATTCGGAAAACCCGAACGTGATATCGATAGATGAAGTCATGAATGTTTCACCCTCTGACAGGGATTATAACCAGACCCAATACAAGCTCCTTCAGAGCCGCAAATTGGCAAAGGCTGTCATAGAGGAACTGAAACTGGATGAAAACCCGGAATTTTTCTCCGAAGCAGCATGGGGGCAGTCACCCTTAAATCCCATAAGGATTCTGTTCTCCGTCTTTGGAAAAGGATCTAACCCGGAAGAGGAAGATGCCGCAAAGATGTCCGGGCTTATAAATGCTTTTCTGGAAAGGCTTAAAGTGGAACCGGAAAGAAATACCCGTTTGGTCAATGTCTCTTTTACAGGAGAGGACCCTGAGATTATCACCCGTATTGCCAATACCCATGCCCGTCTTTTTATCGAGCAAAACCTGCTTTTAAAAGCCGATGTGAGCACGGAAGCGATAGAATGGCTTGACCAGCATCTGGGCCAGCTTAAAAAAACGGTTGAGGAATCGGAAACAGAACTGCACAGATATAAGGAGGAAAACAATATCGTATCTCTCGAGGAAAAACAGAATATCATTGTGCAAAGGCTATCAGATCTGAACACAGCCGTCACACAGGCAAAAACCGAACGTATCAGGCTTGAAACAGTGTATAACCAGATCACCAAATATGCGGGTAAAGAGGCTGTCATAGAGTCCCTGCCTTCTGTCATAAACAACAAACTCATTCAGGAGCTCAAGGCAAAATACATAACCCTTCAGGCTGAGCATAGAAAGGTTTCACAAAAATTAGGCAACAAACATCCCCATATTATAGAAATCACCTCTGAGATGAAAATCATCCGGGATAAGATACAGTCCGAAGTAAAAAAGATCATAGATAGTATAAAAACAGAATATGAAATCGCCCTTGCGCAGGAAACGGTCCTTAAAGAGGCCCTTGAAGAGCAGAAAAAAGAAGCCATCGAATTGAACGAGAAGGCCATTCGCTATGGGGTCCTGAAGCGCGAGGCAGAAAGCAATGAGCAGGTATTCAACATGGTCCTCAACAGGCTAAAGGAGACAGACCTTACACGAGGATTAAAGGCGAGCAACATCCGTGTCATTGATCCCGCTGAAGTCCCCCGGCGCCCCATAAAACCGAGAAAGGCGCTCAATATATTCCTGGCGGTCATTGTAGGCCTTATGAGCGGCACAGCCCTTGCCTTATTCTTTGAATACCTGGATGACACAGTTAAAACCCCTGAAGACTTAAAACGCTACTTCGATATTCCATTTTTAGGTCCCATACCCCATCATGACTTTGAGCAATGTAAGATCCAAAAATACCCGGAGCTGATCACCCATTTTGACCCTAAAAGCCGCGTAAGCGAAGCTTACAAAGGACTCAGGACAAGCATCCTTTTTTCTGCCCCCGGAGAGGGAGGAAAATCCATCCTGGTTACCAGTGCAGGCCCCAAAGAAGGAAAAAGCCTGACAGTTGCCAATCTTGCCATTACTCTGGGTCAGATAGGCAACAGAGTTTGCATCCTCGATTGTGATATGAGAAAACCAAGATTGCATAAAATCTTTCGCATCCCGGACGAGCCGGGATTAAGCAGTATACTGGCAGGTCATGCAACACCCGAACAGGTCATGCAAAATGGTTTTATTCCGGGGATTAAAGTTGTGCCCTGTGGCCAGAAACCACCCAATCCCTCGGAGTTGCTTGGATCAACCCGTATGCAGGTCCTCATCAAAACCCTCAAAAAGGATTTTGACTACATCATCATAGACTCTCCTCCCCTGGCGGCAGTTACAGATTCCGTCCTGCTAGCTCGCATCTCGGATGGTATCTGTATGGTTATAAAAGGAGGGGATACAAGCAGGGAAGTAATCTCCCGTGGTATGGATCTCCTTATAAATGCCCACGCAAATATTCTTGGTGCAGTAATAAACAATATAGATGTATCCAAAAAGATGTATTATTATTACTATCAGTATTATTATTACAACTACTACGGAGATGAACTGAAGGAAAACAAAAAGGCCGGATTATTTAAAAGGCGCCGGCGCAGTTCTGAGACCCATGCCGTAAGACCTTAAATATCCCTGTTTTGGTTTATTCCTGCAAGCCGATCTATTCCGGAATCATGGTAATCGTTTAGTCATTAAACTAAGCGTGTTACCCTTCAGTTGTATTTTTGTGCATATTTTGACAAAATTTGAATATTTTTGTACATATTAAATAATTGTTACTTTATTTTCAA
>JBLIRS010000189.1:0-6976 GCA_049472415.1 bacterium
AGGGCATACTTTGCTAACCTCACGATAAATCGTAGGCTCTCTTGGCATACCCATTAAGATTTTATGCTCCAATCCACCCGGCAGTAGACCATGGAAAAATGGGTAAGGTTTAGTATAGATCTTTTTGATCCTTATGCTCAACAGTAAGCTCCTCTGAGAGTATCCCTTTCATAATCTTCAAAGATGAAGGAATCAGGATTTTTTCCAACGGATAACCTAGGATTTCCTGACCGCTATACCCCAGCAGGTTCACTATGGAAGGGCTTATATATGTAAATCGAAGGTCTATATCCACAGTCCAGATTACATCCAATAAATTTTCAGCAAGGATTCGATATCGCACATCACTATCTTCAAGTGTCTCCTCTGATCTTATAAATTCACTGATATCGCTCCCTACACCAAAATAAAAATCGATCTCGTTATTCGGACCAGAAACCGGCCACCACTGCCATTTAATACAAACCTCCCGGCCATCCTTTGCTATCAGGCTGTTTTCATCAAATACCTGATTACGCAGGTCACCCAATGTTCTAAATATTTCATTTATTTTCTGGCGCTGATTTATCGGGATAAAGGTAGAAACATAATCTTTACCTATTACATCCTCTAAAGAATAACCCAATAGCTGAAGCATCTCCTCGCTCATAAACATGGTCCTGCCTTCAGCGTTAATAGACATAAAAAAGGCTGGGGATCTTTGGAAGAGAAATTTATTGAAGTCGGTCTTTTCTTTGGATAATTCTTTGTTCCGATTTAGTATTATTTCCGGGGTTCCGCTGGCTTTCATCTGCAAAATTAGTTTTGTCCAATAGTTTCAACAAGATAATAATATCGGTTTATACTATATCAATTAATTTAATTTTTTTCATTCCCCTTTTGAACCGAATGTTCATGAATGCTTCATTTTTCTAATGAGAAGAATTGATCAGGATGCAATTCAAACTTCGAAGCACCTTCAGGATACCATGAAGTATGAAAAACAAACTAATTTAAGCTCCGTTTCTTTTAAAAATTTCATCTCGCTTCATAAAAATTATCGACATTTTTCAGCTCATTGTTCAGGATTTTTTTATTTAGAAAAAATCCTCTTTCTAATCAAATCCTTATTTACAACCACTTGAGAAATAAAAAATTAAAACCATCTTTTTGCCGAAAAATAATAATAGATACATTAAGAAAAGTTTTCACATAGGTTCGCTTTCTTGATATACGGCGATCGATTCAGACATGGTTTTATAAATCCTTTTGGAAAATTATTTGCGAAGTAAGAAAGGGATTCTATGATCAAAAAAAAAGAACCAATTGAATTGCATATTCCAAGCAAGTTAGGTTTTGAAAAAATAGCCGCAGGATGTGCGGTCTCAATTGCCAAAGACATGAAATTTTTCCCATCCAAAATTGACGATCTGAAAACCGCTGTTACAGAAGCCTGTTTAAATGCCATCGAACATGGCAACAAAATGAACCAAAATGTTCGTGTTATTGTCACCATGACCCCCGGCGATGATGCCATGATAGTCGAGGTATGGGACAATGGAGGAGAAAAGTACGATTATAAATCCGATCCGGATATAAAAGAAAAAATAAGCGGCCAGAACCGCCCTAGAGGATGGGGACTTTTCCTGATACAGAACCTCATGGATGAAGTTGATATAAAATACGTCCCCCAAAAGGGAAATGTGATAAAAATGGTCATGTACCTGAAACAGACTGCATCTGAATTTCAATGAAAGGCCAATATATTGTCTGCCGGGTTATTCAATAACACATTCCATATTTAAATTTGCCTCATCAGTAACATCCATAATCAGGATCCAGTATCCTTTGCCCGGTTCTAATCTCTCCGGAGCGGTAATCCTTTGATATCCAACTCCCCGCTTAAAACCATAGATGACCTTAATTTCACCATCATCCACAGAGGGCTGAGCAACATAAGTACATCCCCCTATCATGTACCATCCATTTTGTAATGTGAGATTATATTTATCTATTATTTCGCCGGTTATGGAATAGGTTTTGGCAGTATTTAATTTTATCCAATATCCCTTTCCTGCCTCTAGACTTTGTTCATTTGTAACGCGTATATATCCCGCTCCCTTTTTATAACCGTAAAGGACCACCGCATCAGGAAATAATGAGGAGACATAAGCATTCTCTGGTACAAGAGGAAGCGATATCATACTCCAACCGTCGGGACATACATAAACGCTCTTTGTTTCCTCCTGATTGCCGGCGTCATCAATGGAATAGTAATGCAGGATATATATGCCTGTTGTAGCACAAATATCAACCTGGTGTCCTTGCTCCGGTGTATTACAATCCACAAAATAATATGTGGTACCTGACATGTCGAATCCTGAGCCTGTATCAGTGGGCGTGAACCGGATAGTTACACATTCATCCTGCCACTCCTGATCATAAACCGTTTCCGGTTGCAGATTATCAATTAGTATAGCATAAGGGGTTGTATACCACTCTCCCCATTCACGTCCATCATAGGCGCTTGCCCGTATGAGCACATTATCATTGTTTAGCCCTGAGTACCATTCGATCGGGGCGTCAGGCATAAAGTACTCTCCGATTAAAATCCATGTAGCACTGGTATCGAGAGAGTACTCATACGTAATACTCATAATCTGGTCTTCATCGATATCCCGGATCGTTGAGGCGAGCATAACAGGATCTCTATATTCCCCTGCCACCGGGCTGATGGAAAGGATTTCCGGGGGATTATTCTCATCCCTCCAATGGCTTGCTAACATATGATAAGAACACCGTGGGGCAACCGAATCCGGATCTCCTTCCTCACCCGGAGCTAACCGCATGATCCCGAAATATTCAACATCAATCCAACCATCCGGCACATTAGGATTTTCATATGGACCCTCATCATGGGTTCCCCATTGATCCGGATTGTCCGGTTCCGATAACCACCACTGATCACTATACTCCCTTACCGCGCCGCCAAGGCAAACATCTGCGTGATCAATGATCTCGTTCCATAGATCTCTATTGAACAAGGCCTGAGTAAATTCGTCTTCGCTACCCTTATTATGATCCCAGGCATCTATGCCAAATCCGTAAATCCAGAGAGGCTTTCTGCTTTGCGTCGAGTAGCCTGGAAATAGATCGCCGATTGCTTTTCCCGGCTCGATACCAATGCCCCAGGTGTCTATACCCGTAAGATGCGCATCATCGGTGAATATATCGGCATTGCCGATCTCCTGAAGCTCAGTGCAATCAGTGGTCACAGGATGATAGTCTTCACCTTCAACCAGATATGCGGCCCAGCTCATGGCATTGAGCAATGTATACCAGTCGGCTGGATCACCTTGATACTGAATACCGGATCTTCCCAAAATATGCCACATCAGTATGGCAGCATGCTCGTGATAGCTGCCTATATATACCTTGAAATTATCGACAATGGTCTGTCGTACAACATCATCCGAGAGATCCAGACCGGGATCGATCCGGTAGCACATGATCACCCTTATGGGATTATTTCCGTTGTTCCAGCAGGCATCCAGAAAGTCCGTTTTACCCATATCGGGACACACAACAGTGGTATTACACCTCATCTGGCGAAGGTACGGCAGGTCGCGTTCATAATGCTCCGGCCTATATACATCAGAAAATAAAGGATTGTATCCTACAGGAGTGGGCGTGTATATAACTCCTTTTATGGTATAGGGACTCCCATCAACAAGCAGAGCACCACCCTCTATCCTGACATGGCCGGTTCCGGCCGGCTTCTCAAGAAGTGTATCTGAATCACACGGATCTGAACCGCTCCCATACTCAGTTTCATTCGAAAGGCCATCGTGGTCAAAATCCCCTGCCGGGAGTACATCCTGTACAGTCTGAATCCCATCCGCCTGATCAGCATCGATGATTTGCTGCTCCCACCAATCAGGCAGCCCGTCCATATCCCGGTCAGGATCCGTAAGGTCAATGTCTGCCCCGGTTACATTATCGGTTGGTTCAATGGGATTTAAGGCACAGATGCCGTATGCCTCCAGGCTATCATAGATCCCATTGCCATTACTATCACGATATGCTCTCATATAATAGACTGCCTCACCCGGGACCTGAGAGATACTATAGGGACCGGGGGCTGCTATGGATGCCTGGGCAACAGGCAACCCGGCGAAATTGGCATCCGTAAAGGCTTCCGCATAAATAAACCCTGTCTGTTGACCCGCATAGGTTACATCACCACTTATGTCAATATTGCCCATAAGTATATAAGTGGAGGCATCAGGCATATCAGGTGCCCCTTCCATATTCCCTGCATGGTCCCTTGCAAGGCTATAGAACCTGTAATGATGGCCCCTTTCTCCGATAAAGGTAGCTGATGTATCCTGGGTATTACTCAAGAATTGTTCATACGGGCCGTTATTATCTGACACGTAGATTGTATAACCCTCTAGGCCTGAGCCGCCCTCATCATCCTCACCAGACCAGCTCAGGTCGACAGTGTTTCCGTCTATTTCTTCCGGCAAGGTATCAATCTTACTTGAGGGCGCCTGCCCGTCAATACTATTCGAAACCTCATTGGTCTCTATGGGCTCGTTAATGTCGAAGATGATAGTAGCCCTGTTTATAATCTTAGTCCCGGTGGGAAGCCCCTTGGCCGACTTTATGGTAAAGGTGACATGCCCTTCACCTCTATGATTTGGGTCATTCGGCGGGAGAAATCCGAGCATAGGATCTTCCGGCTGCTCACCTGTTGCCGGATCTATGGTCGTCAGAATCCAGCGGGCCTCACCAGTTATAATATTTAAGCCTGCACTTATATCCAATAAAAGGTTACCGAATTCCTCACCAAGATCTATTCGATCCTGATAAAGGCTCCGGTTCTCAGGTATGACAATTAGCCTGTTTCCAAAGCTTATTTCTCTGAGACGGAACGTGCGCCAATCGAGATTCGAATCAAGCTGGTCTGTGATACGGACCTGCTGGGCCGGTGCCGTGGCATCAGGAACATTTTCAAAATATATGGTATAGGGAAGCAGTTGCCCGCCGGCAACCAATCTTTCCTCAGAGAAACCAACAGGTCCTTTCTTTTCATTGGGGTCCCTTGGCCTCACCACCGGTATGTTAGGATCATCCCTGGGACCATCAGGAGGGTCACCCGGTGGCGGCTTTGGGTTTTCATCTTCACATTCACAAGTTTCCGGATTGAGGGATTGTCCACTTGGACAGATAACCTTGGGTACAATCTTGCCATCCTCACATTTATTACATTTACCTATCTCTTGGGGGGTTTTATCTACTAATTTGTTGTTCTCACACTTTTTGCATTCATCTGAACCCTCACCTACAGATACACTGATATCTTTGCCGGCCTCATCCCCACTTGATGAAATAACATTAACTCTGATTGTTCCACTCTCATTACAAACATCCGAAGATACATCAATTGAAAATTTTGCGGGACTACTGAGTGAAGAAGCAATATCTCCCAAATTTACAGAAGCCGGGCTTAGCTGGATCCAGGAAGGACTACTTGTTATATTTACAGTTACTCCTGGTAGTGGAAATTTGCTGCTTGTATTATTTACTGTTAACTCAAGAGAATTGCTCTGGCCTATATCGAGATCCCAGGCACAAACACTATTTGTAATAAAGATATTTATAAGAGAAAAAATCATCAATATTACAAACATAGAAATGTTTTTTGTAGATTTTCTAATCATTTTTTTCTCTATTTATTTTAAATTTACTTTTTCTTCTGCAAGATTTTGAGATATCTCCAAGATTTTGAGATGTTGAGCCAATTGTAATAAAGAAATATGTAATAATTATGGTTACATTCACTCCAGGTATGTCAAAACTGCTACGGGTATTGTTTATTGTTAGATTTAAAGTATCGCCAGAGGAGTTGATTTCGACTGTGTGAACATAGCTCAATTTTAACCAAAGTTTTATTAAGTAAAAACTTGATGTAAGTATTAAATGAAAAAATATTTTTTTGTTTATCATTTTAAATGGCCTAAAATTTCAAAAAGTTCTTTAATAATTTTTTATTCAAAAATTATTAAAATAAAAGGATTAAAAATGTAGTTCAATCTACTTTTCTTTAAAATTACTTTCTCTTTACTTCTTTTCCAGCTCCTTTAACCATAATTATCAGAGACATTACTCTTCTATATATCCATCTATTACATTCTTGCCTAGATAATCAGGATCAATCATGATCTCTATTTTCGAGAGTTCAAGATTCAAGTGATTAAAATCAGGATGCTTATCATTTATTTCAAATTTACTTTCTGTTATAAAATAAAGGCCTGAAATCTTAAGTTGCAATTCATATTTTCCTCTCAGAATTGGAAAAAGAGCCTTTTTATCCACTCCTCTCGGATGCCGAATTTTTAAGGGGACAGGAAGAAACCAAGAATGACTACTAATTGGATTTATAGAAATGTACTTATACTTTTTTTCTCGGGGATGGCTTTTCTTCTCTGTCTTAATTGGAGGAGAAACAATCAATCCTTCTGTATTCATTAACTTCAAATAGAATAGAGTATCTATATTATCCGGTATATATAATACAAAATTATTGGTTTCACTCGAATTAATCAATTCTACTTTTACTCCAACTAATAGATTCATCTGGTTTTTTAAATATTCAACACGAATGAGGATATCTTTACTTTGAATAATTTCTACATTATTTTTTACCAAATTCTTTTTCATATTATTCATATTGTTTTTTTGAGTTTTCCCTTCAATAGGTAACATAATTATAAAAAAGAAAAACATAATAATTGTCCAATATTTCATCAAAAAACACTTCCTTTCTAGAAAAATATTTATCTTCAAATATTCATCTTTAATAATTTTATTAACTTATAATAATTTATTATTATAAAAATTTTCTAATAATTCTTAATGTATAAATATCAATTTTTATTATATTAACGTACAAAAACTTGTGCACTTAATCCATTATTTACCCGCCATACCA
>JBLIRS010000019.1:0-18862 GCA_049472415.1 bacterium
GCGGATGGCCTGATATATATTTAAATGCCCTTGATTACGGATCTCCTCCATCAGGGGTAAGGAGAATCAATTATCGAATTGACGGCAGCGACTGGAGAACAGGTAATCATTTTACAATTAGCTATGGATCACATACCATTGAATATTATTCCGAGGATTTTCTGGGCAATGTGGAACAATCCCAGGCAAAAAGCGTTTTACCCATGGCAATGGCTTTACCGGCAGGTTGGAGTTTGATTTCGCTTCCTGTTATACCACAGAATGGCAGCTTGTCGGAATTATTCCCTGAGGCAGTAGTAGTCTATGGGTATGAAAGGAACAGCGGGTATGTAAGGGTGACAGAAAACGAAGAGATGCAGCCGGCAACCGGATATTGGATCTTGTTACAAGATGCAAAAACTTATACCTTGTTCGGTGAAACCATTCAGTTTTATTCACAATGGATACCCCTGAGCGGGTGGTATCTGAAAGGTGGATGCTCTTTTCCTGCCCGGGCTTCGATTAGTAGTGGTAATATTGATGTGATTTACGGTTATAAACAAGGAGCGGGATATCAGAGGGTATCGGTTTCGGAAACCATAGATCCATGTAATGGATACTGGATCCTTTTAAGCGGTATTGATTTTACTGACCAGGCACAGCTTAATGTTGGCAGGGTAGCTCCTTAAGATTGACTTACTTACTGCTCTTAAGTTTTATAAATTTCGAGATTGGAACCACTGAATAGATATGACTAAACATATAGTTGATGAATAATTGAATTATCTGACAATCTGTGTTATCTTTGATTCCCTGTAAATGGATTAAGTATCCGAAATATATAAATTTTAGTTTGAAGATCATCCTCATACATCTCTCTACCGGAGGGAGACGATAGTAGATTTTCAAGCTTTTTTATAATGAGAAAGGAAGTATATAAAAATATATACCATCGATTTTTTGGTAAGTGTTATCCGAATCTTAGTATGTATTAGTATTTTATTTTTTTCATTATCGGCGTATTTTTATGTTGAATCAGGGCAATGCTCAAAACTCATTCAAATCAGGTTTTGTTTCCTTAATTGGTCCTCCCAATACAGGGAAATCCACCCTTTTAAACAGGATCATCGGTCAGAAGATTTCTATTATCTCTCCTAAACCTCAAACAACAAGGAACAGAATTCTGGGTGTCTGGCACGGGGATTCGGCCCAGGTGATTTTTTTTGATACCCCCGGCATACACAAATCGAATAAAAGACTAAATAAAAAAATGGTTCAAACGACGCTGAAAACCTTTCCGGATTCCGACCTTATCATAATGATGATTGATATATTAAAGCCATCACTTGAAGACACGGATGGAAGGCTTATGATGAGTTATATCAGGACAGTAAAGACGCCTGTCTTTCTTGTAATAAATAAAATAGACCTTGTCCCTAAAGTAAAGATCCTGGAATTGATAGATACCTCCAAAGACCTTTTTCCTTTCAAGGAGATTATCCCTCTTTCTGCATTGACCGGGGAAAATTGCCAGGATCTCATGCAGACCATTATAAGCTATCTTCCCTCCGGGCCACCCTATTATCCCGAGGAAATTGTAACTGACCAGACGGAGAGATTTATCGCGTCCGAGCTTATCCGTGAAAAAATGATCCTTCTTACCCGCCAGGAAATCCCCTATGTGGGTGCTGTTATTATAGATAAGATGGAGACAGATTCGGAATCCGGATTAGTAAGGATAGAGGCTACAATCATGGTCGAGAAAGAATCGCAAAAAGGTATTATCATTGGGAAGAAGGGGGAAAAATTGAAGGAGATCGGTAAAAGAGCAAGGGAAGAAATCGAGAAGCTTTTAGGGAAACATGTTTATATGGAGATTTGGGTAAAGGTGTCGCAGAAGTGGAGAGACAATGAGCTTATGCTTAAGCAGTTCGGTTATTAGGATTTTTGTTTATATCTATTGAAGCAATCATCCATGTATCCTCTTGAGAGGGGGTGAACTTTATGGTTCCTAAAATGACTTTATTATTTTATACAGTCAGGAAGTTGATAAATCGCGGGGCTACTTCAAACCTGAGCAATATGATAAACAAGCTTCATCCTGCGGATATTGCACAGGTTATGCAGCAATTGGGTCCATCCGACCGCTTTTTTCTTTTTGGCTTGATTTCGGACAAAGAAAAGACGGCAGAGGTATTAAGTGAGCTGAATCCCCCATCCAGATCAGAGCTTCTTGAACAACTGGACACCAAAAAGATTGCTGATATTTTTAAAGAGATGTCCCCTGATGATCTTGCTGATATCATAGGGGATATGCCCAAAGAGGTTGCTAACAAGGTCTTGGAGTCCCTTGGGAAAAAAGACTCTGAACAAATTCAGGAGTTGTTGAAATATGAGGAAGATACGGCCGGCGGGATTATGTCTACCCATTTTCTGGCCCTTAATGAAAACATTACCGTGAAAGATGCCCTGGAAAGGATCAGGGCCGCAAGTGATGATATAGAGGTGTCATTTTATCTATATTTAATTGACGACTTCCAGCATTTAACCGGGATTCTATCCTTCAGGAAATTGCTTACCAGTGCCCTTGATACCCCTTTAAAGAAACTTATGAAGACAGACGTGATAAGTGTCCGTGTGGATGAAGACCAGGAAGATGTAGCCAAGATCGTTGAACGCTACAATATATTATCTGTGCCTGTTGTGGACCGTTATAATAAGCTGGTTGGGGTTGTGACCGTGGATGATGTAATCGATGTCATCCGAGCCGAGACCACGGAGGACATTTATAAAATGGCTGGTACCAGTCATGAGGAGCTATTTGAGAAATCTACCTGGAAGGTTGTGATGATGCGTATGCCTTGGCTTTTAATCACCCTGATAGGTGAAACCTGCTCTTATCTGATTATGCGGTGGCATCAAAGCACCCTTACCGAACATATCGCTAGTGCCTTCTTTATCCCAATGATTTTGGCCCTTGGCGGGAATGTGGGAAATCAGTCCCAGACCATTGTTGTCAGGGGGCTCGCAACAGGGAGGATCATGGATACCGAACAATGGAGGATACTCTTTAAACAGATCCGCATTGGTATGGCAATGGGGATTATAGCAGGTGTGTTGATTTCCCTTTTTTCTTTGATAATCGATTCACGTCACCATGTATTATCATTGATCGTGGGTTTTTCCCTTTTTATGTCTATCACCATTTCCGGACTTATGGGAGCGGCTATCCCTTTTGTTTTGAATCGATTTAATATTGATCCTGCCGTTGCCGCAGGACCTTTTATTACAAACTTCAATGACGTAGTAAGCATTTTCATCTACTTAGGCCTTGCTACAAGCTTGATTGTTTTCCTGGTTTAAATGTCGAACCGGTGTCCATAAACAGTACAGAAGCCCTGGTAATTGGTTCTACCAATCTGGTAGAGGCGGATAAAATTATATCCGTCTATTCCCCGCTCTTTGGACAGATAAGGGGAGTGGCTCATGGTGTGAAAAGGATGAAAAATCGTTTTGGCAGCGCACTTGAGCCTCTCACTCATATAATGCTCATATTTATGGAAAAACCAAACCGGGAGCTCCAGTTAATAAAGCAGGCAGATATAATCAACAGTTTTAAGGACTTAAGACAAGACATCACCCGCCTTACCGCCGGCCTTTATATGGCTGAATTGGTTCAAAGATTGACCCCTGTAGGTGGAGACGGCCAGCCCTTTATCTTTTGGCTCATATTAAAAATCCTTGATTTGCTTACCGAAAAATCGGACATATACTCTCTTATACGTATTTTTGAGGTCAGGCTTCTTGATCTTTTGGGATATAAACCTAGTCTTGAATGCTGTCTGCGCTGTAAATCTGTGAACTTTGGATATAATTGGGGATACAGCCCTTCCATGGGTGGGGTAATATGTCCAGGATGCAGACCTAAATTCAGGGATACCCTGTCCATCTCCCCCGGCGGAATAAAATTTTTGATACAGGCAATGCAGCTAGACCTGGACAAAGTGGGCAGGCTCAAGATAATCCCGTCCAATAGGGATGAGCTGGAAAGGGTCCTTCAAAAGACACTGCAGGAACATCTAGGCTCTACGACCAAGTCATATCCTATTTTAAAAGGCTTTTTGTAGAAAAATCTCTTGCTTTATATTTGTCTATTTTTGTTTTTAAAAACAGATAGTTATAGAAAAATATTTGATTTTTTTCTATAAAGATGTTATAAATGTTTATTAGAGACGCTTTCCCACGTCTCAGTTCGTGGGGGTCTGGCGAAAAAAAATCTCCTGCCCTGCGTTAGGCCCCCATGATAGTTTTAATCCAACCATCTTATCTTCCTATTTTATCTTCACAAAATTAACCCGTTCATAAAATTGACATACGCATAACATTCTGTTATATTAAACTTTCTAAATTTCCTTTGTTAAGAAGGCTTTAGGGAAAATCTCATATCGGGTCGCATTCGAAAGCCTAAAGTTAAATCAATCATGGCAGGACACAACCCGGGTTTAAAAAACAAAATTTGTATTATGTATTGGCTTTAAATAGAATGATAATCATTAAGTGAAGTATGAAGTATAGAGAAGGGGTAGTTTGAAGTATAATGAAGCAGAATAATTCTTTTCAATCCATTATCTTTGCCCTGGAGAAATTCTGGTCCGACCGGGGGTGTGTTATTCAGCAGCCCTATGACTTGGAGGTAGGTGCCGGGACCTTTCATCCGGCGACATTCCTGAGGTCACTGGGCCCTGATCCATGGAAAGTAGGATATGTCCAGCCATCCCGCCGGCCAACGGACGGGAGATATGGAGAAAATCCGAACAGGCTCCAGCATTACTACCAGTATCAAGTCATTATTAAACCCTCTCCACTCGAGATTCAGAAAATGTATCTCGATAGCCTGGAGTTTTTAGGGGTCAACCCACGGGAACATGACATCAGGTTCGTAGAGGATGACTGGGAGTCGCCCACCCTCGGTGCGTGGGGGCTTGGCTGGGAGGTATGGCTGGATGGTATGGAAATAACACAATTCACTTATTTCCAGCAGGTAGGAGGCGAGGACCTTCGACCCATAACCGTGGAGCTTACATATGGGCTCGAACGTATTGCCATGTATCTGCAGGGCGTGGATAACGTTTTCGATCTCGTCTGGACAGAGGGCGTGAAATACGGCCAGATTCATCTTGAGACCGAGGTGCAGTACTCTAAGTACAACTTTGAAAAGGCGGATATACAGGCCCTTCAACAATGGTTTTCCATGTATGAAAATGAATGTATGAACCTTATAAAAGCAGGTCTGGTTTTGCCTGCCTATGATTTTTGCCTTAAATGCTCACATGCCTTTAACCTGTTGGATGCTCGAGGAGCCATTAGCGTGACTGAAAGAACCGGTTATATTGCGAGGGTGAGAAAGTTGGCCAGACAGTGCACGGTAAAATATTTGGGACTGGATAAACCAGCAGGTGAGGATTAGAGATGGGTCTTGAATTACTTATAGAGATCGGAACAGAAGAGATCCCCGCTCGTTTCAGCCCCCCCACGTTGGAGCAAATGCGAATCCTTATGGAAGAGAAGCTGCGCACTCTTCGCATCCAACATGGTCAGGTTCAGTCCATGTGTACCCCCAGAAGATTGATCCTTTGTGTCAAAGATGTATCTGAGAATCAAGAGGAACATCTTATCAGGGCTGTTGGGCCTCCGGCAAGGGTTGCTTATGATCAGGATGGAAAACCCACAAAGGCGGCAATAGGCTTTGCCCGAAATCAGGGTGTGGATCTGGAGGAACTGAAGGTGGAGGATATGCCCGAAAAAGGCGCATATCTGGTTGTGGAGAAAAAGGACCCTGGCAAGGAAACAGTTCAATTGCTCCCGCAAATTATCCTTGAATGGATTGCCTCTCTGAGTTTCCCCAAAAATATGCGATGGGGAAATGGCAACTTCAGGTTTGCCAGGCCGATTCACTGGATTTTGGCCTTATTTGGAGGGAAAGTGATTCCCCTCGATCTGGATGGTATTAAGAGCGGTTCCGTGACCCGTGGACATCGTTTCATTCACCCTGAGCCGATTGAGGTAAAAGACCTTTCTTCATATCTTGATCTTTTAGAGAAGGCATCCGTGATGTGTGATCCGAAAAAGAGAAAGCAGGTTATACTCTCTCAGACACAGAGAGAGGCCGAGAAAGCAGGAGGGAGACTAAGGGAAGACGCTGCGCTTCTCGAGGAGGTTACTCACCTGGTGGAATGGCCTGTTGCATTATGCGGTTCCTTTGATCCCGGATTTCTTGAGCTTCCGGAAGAGGTCCTTGTAACCAGCATGAGGGATCATCAGAAATACTTCTGCATCGTGGATAAGAATGAAAGGCTTATGCCGCGGTTTATCACCATAAGCAATACACCTGTTGATGAACCCCAAACAGTCATCAAAGGAAATGAAAGGGTCCTTAGGGCAAGGCTTTCTGACGCAGCCTTTTTTCTTGAAGAAGATACAAAGACCCCGCTCTCGGACCGTGTCGACAGTTTGAAGCACGTTATATTCCAGGAACAGCTTGGAAGCTTATATGACAAGGTCTTGAGAATAAAAAACCTTGCTCGCTATCTGGTTGAAAAGCTTGAGAAACCCAGGCTCGATCCAAAGGGGAAACAGGACCTGATAAATGTTATTGAGCGCGGTGCGCTTTTATGCAAATGTGATCTTGTGACGGAAATGGTTGGAGAGTTTCCGGAACTGGAAGGTGTTATGGGAAGGGAATATGCCAGGAGATCAGGAGAACCCGAGGCCATTGCCCAGGCAATCTTTGAGCATTATCTGCCCCGTTTTGCGGGTGATAAGCTCCCGGACACCCTTGCCGGCTCCATCCTCAGCCTTGCTGATAAGATGGATACCCTGGCCGGGTGTTTCTTTCTTGGGTTTGTCCCTACAGGATCTGAGGACCCCCATGCATTAAGAAGACAGGTGCAGGGGATGATACAGATCATTTTAAACCAGGACCTGGTCTTCCCATGGGAGGGATTTGTAACCGAGGGCCTCTCCCCTTTTCAGACCAAAGATCAAGTAAAATTTGAAGAGGCGGTTCAAAGGATTTATCCTTTTTTAATCCAGAGGTTAAACAACTTTTTCATTGCCCAGGGCTTTGGGTATGACCTTATTAATGCCGTGCTTGCCGCAGAGAATGTTCATCCCGTCTTTGTACAAAAAAGGCTTGAAGCTCTGAACAGATTCCGTTCCCAGGAGGTATTCGGCGCCATTTTAATCCCATTTAAGCGGGTTATTAATATACTGCCTAAAGATGATCAAAAACTGCCGGAGGTTGATTCCGGGCTTTTTAGAGAGAGTGCGGAAAACAGGCTTTTTGATATTTTCAAGGGGCTGGCGAAGGGATTATACGACCAGATTGACCGGGCCGAATATTATGAGGCTTTGCAGGCTATGGTTGCCCTTAAGGAACCGATCGATGCCTTTTTTGATCAGGTTTTGGTAATGGAGAAGGATGATGCTTTACGAAACAACCGGCTTGCCCTTTTAACTGCCATAGGCCGGGTTTTTTTGAAAATTGCGGATTTTTCCAAGATTGTGCAGGAATAGATTATGGATACGGGATTGTTAAAACTAAAAAAGAAGAGAAACGTCTGAAAGGGGGTTTTTTTAATGTCAGACAATAAAAAAATGGTATATTTTTTCGGAAAAGGAATGGCTGAAGGAAGGGCAGACATGAAGAACCTTTTGGGAGGTAAGGGGGCAAATCTCGCGGAGATGACCAATGTAGGAGTTCCTGTCCCTGCCGGTTTCAGCATTACCACAGAGGTTTGCATAGATTATTACGAAAACAATAAACAATTCCCTTCGGGTATGTGGGAGCAAGTTGAGGAAAATCTGAAAAAGGTTGAGGAGACCATGGGAGCAAGATTCGGGGATGTTGAGAATCCGCTTCTGGTCTCGGTCAGAAGCGGAGCCAGGGTCTCTATGCCCGGGATGATGGATACTGTGCTGAATCTAGGGCTGAATGATGCAACCATACAGGGATTGATAAGACGAAGCGGAAATCCCCGTTTTGCCTATGACAGTTACCGCAGATTCATAAATATGTTCGGGGATGTTGTCCTGGGTGTAAAGCATGAAAAATTTGAAAAGATACTTCAGCAAAAAAAGGATGAGCTTGGAGTTAAGCTGGATACGGAACTGGATGTGGAAGCCCTCAAGGATATCGTTGAAAAATATAAGGCACTGGTAAAGAAGGAAACAGGAATGAGCTTCCCTCAGGACCCGAAAAAACAGCTTGAGATGTCCATCGGGGCGGTTTTTGGATCATGGCATAATGAGCGCGCGATCACCTATAGGAATATACATCATCTGCCACATCACTGGGGCACGGCGGTTAACGTTCAATCCATGGTATATGGCAACCTGGGCGCTGATTCAGGTACCGGTGTCGCCTTTACCCGTGATCCGAGCACTGGGGAAAAGATTTTCTTCGGTGAATATCTCATGAATGCCCAGGGTGAAGACGTGGTGGCGGGAATTCGTACCCCTCAGCCCATTAATATGGCACAAAAAAAGGATTCCGAATTGACCTCCCTTGAGGAGGAAATGCCGGGGGTCTATAAAGAGCTCGACGAGATACAAAGAAAACTCGAAGCTCACTATAGGGATATGCAGGACCTGGAGTTTACCATCCAGAAGGGGAGGCTTTTCCTGCTGCAGACAAGGACAGGCAAGAGAACTGCTGCTTCTGCGGTGAAGATCGCTGTTGATATGGTAAAAGAAGGCCTTATTGACAAAAAGACAGCATTGATGAGAATTGAACCTGAGCAGCTTAATCAATTGCTTCATCCCATGATCGATCCCAAGGCCTCTGTAAAGGTGCTGGCCAGGGGATTGCCGGCTTCTCCCGGTGCAGCAGTCGGAAAGGTTGTTTTTACCGCCGATGATGCCATTAAGAAGGCGGGAGAAGGCGAACCGGTGATACTCGTAAGAAATGAGACCTCACCTGAGGACATTGGCGGGATGCACGTTGCTAAAGGGATACTTACGGCCCGTGGTGGGATGACTTCACATGCCGCTGTAGTGGCAAGGGGCATGGGGAAATGCTGTGTGGCAGGCTGCGGAGCATTGAATATCAATGAACAGCGCGGGCAGATGACTGTGAACGGTACGGTTATTAAAGAGGGAGACTACATCACCCTTAACGGTTCCACAGGTCAGGTGATTTTGGGTCAGAGTCCCCTGGTGCAGCCGGAATTGAGCGGCGATTTCGGTACTCTCATGTCATGGGCCGATGAGATAAGGAGATTGAAGGTAAGGACTAATGCCGATACTCCTAAAGATGCCCAGGTGGCCAGAAGTTTTGGCGCGGAAGGGATCGGGCTTTGCAGGACAGAGCATATGTTTTTCGGAGAGGACAGGCTCCCCCATGTTCAGGAAATGATTATGTCCAAGAACAAGGAAGCAAGAATGGGCGCACTGGACAAGCTTTTGCCCATGCAGAAGGCCGATTTTCTCGGTATTTTTGAAGCCATGAAGGACCTTCCTGTAACCATACGGCTTCTCGATCCTCCTTTACATGAATTTCTTCCCCGCAGGGAGGAGCTTATATGCGAGATTGCCAATCTGAAGATGGGATTAAGGGATGTAAATAGCTTAGAAGAGATTGACCAGGTACTTGCCAAGATCCAGGCGAAGGAGAAATTGCTGCAGAATGTGGAGTCGTTACATGAGATGAATCCCATGCTGGGACACAGGGGATGCAGGTTGGGTGTC
Organism: bacterium; assembly: GCA_049472415.1. Classification (GTDB taxonomy): domain Bacteria; phylum SZUA-182; class SZUA-182; order DTGQ01; family JAFGSM01; genus JBLIRM01. The sequence goes on from JBLIRS010000019.1 coordinate 9,727, forward strand.
ACATACCCTGAGATATACGAGATGCAGGTAAGGGCCATTTTCGAGGCTGCATGCGAGTTGACACAAAAAGGGTTCACCATAGTACCCGAGGTCATGATTCCCCTCATTGGCACTGTTGAAGAGCTGGCTATGCTTAAGAAATCGGCGATTGAAGTGGCTGAAAAGGTGATGTCCGAACATAAAGTAAAGCTTAACTATATGATCGGTACAATGATCGAGATTCCCAGGGCAGCCTTGACAGCGGAACAGATAGCCAGGGAGGCCGAATTCTTTTCCTTTGGAACTAATGACCTGACACAGATGACCTTTGGTTTTTCCAGGGACGATGCCGGAGTGTTCCTACCGGAGTATGTGGAAAAAGGGATACTGTCACATGATCCATTCATATCCCTTGATCAGGAGGGTGTAGGACAACTTGTTCAGATGGGTGTTGAGAGAGGCAGGAAGGCCAGGCCTGATCTGAAGATCGGCATATGCGGAGAGCATGGCGGTGAACCCAGGTCTGTTGAGTTTTGCCATAGGGCAAACCTCAATTATGTCAGTTGTTCACCCTTCAGGGTCCCGATTGCAAGATTAGCGGCAGCACAAGCCAAAATTAAGGAATCTTAGATTTAGTCTCTTAACGTGTATTGGGTAGCTATTCAAACACTGTGTGGTTTTCTGGTAGTTGGTGAAAATTTCAAAATGCAAAATGAAAAATGAAAATTTAAGGAATACATTATTTTTCATTTTAAAATTTGCATTTTGCAATTTGCAATTTTTTCAAGATCCCACGGGATTTTGAGAAGTTGCGATAATAGTTCTTTGGGGAAAAGAATATGAGGGTGATCTCTGGCGTGGCAAAAGGCAGATCACTGAAAGCCCCTTTTGGTGTATCTGTTTTAAGGCCGACCTCCGATAAGGTCAGAGAGGCAGTTTTTGACATTATCGGCCCTGAAATAGAGGATTCAGCTTTTTTGGATCTGTTTTGTGGTACAGGTGCAATAGGGATAGAAGCGCTCAGCCGTGGGGCGCATAATGTTGTATTTGTTGACAATAAGTCCTCTTCTATAGAACTGGTTAAGGATAATTTATCAAAATGCGGTTTTAAACAGAATTTCGAGATTATACAATGTGATGTGTTGCAGGCCATCCAATCACTGAGCAATCGACAAAGAAAATTCCGGTATATTTTTGTAGATCCTCCTTACAGTTCAAATCTGATTATGAAGACCCTGGAGGCAATTTCAACGGGCGGCCTTCTTCTTCCCAAAGCGAGTGTTTTTGTTGAACATTCGATAAAAAAACCTATCCCCGAGAAGGCCAGTGACCTTATAAATCAAAAGGAATATAAATTCGGAGATACGGTCATTAATTCATATCATTGTATAGAGATTTAGGTTTTTAGAATGAATATTCGTGCCATTTACCCGGGAAGCTTTGATCCTATCACAAATGGGCATCTGGATTTGATTTTCAGGGCTAATAAGCTGTTCAGCAAGCTTATTGTCGCAGTCGCCGAAAATCCTCTTAAAAGACCATTCTTTAGAATAGAGGAAAGGCTGGCCATGGTTCGAGAGTCAATAAAGCCATACCCTGATGTAGAAGCTGTATCATTCGATTGCCTGCTTATTGATTGTGTGAAGAAATTTAATGCACAGGTCATTATCAGGGGCTTGCGTGCAGTGTCGGATTTTGAATATGAGCTTCAGATGGCCCTTGTGAACAGGCAACAGGATGAAAAAATTGAAACGGTTTTTATGATGCCTGACGAGAATCATATTTATCTTAGTTCGAGTATTGTTAAAGAATTAGCACAGTTCGGCGGCAGGATTGAGGATATGGTGCCGCCATGTGTTGTCGAGAAAATGAAGGGACTTAATATAAAGGATTAATGAGAAAATGAAACTTGCAAGCCGTGTATCCTGTATTTCAACATCTCCTACCCTGGCGATAAAAGCCAAGGCAGATCTAATGAAGAATAAGGGTATCGATGTCATAGGCCTTGGAGCCGGAGAGCCGGACTTTGATACACCTGATAATATCAAAGAAGCAGCAATAAAATCGATCAACGAAGGCTTCACAAAATATACGGCTCCCGGTGGCACCGTTGAGATCAAACAGGCCATATGTGAAAAGCTGGCAAGGGAAAATGATCTGATATACAGTGAATCAGAAGTCATCGTTTCCTGCGGAGCCAAACATTCGTTATATAATATCGCCCTGGCGCTTTTTGAGGAAGGGGATGAGATTATTATCCCTGCACCTTACTGGGTTAGCTATCCGGAGCAGATTAAACTTGTCGGGGCAACCCCGGTCATCCTTCAAACGGATGAGTCAACCGGTTTTATGGTCCAACCCGAGGAGCTTGAGGAGAAGATTACTACGCACACAAAGGCTATAATCATAAATACACCCTCCAATCCGACCGGTGCCATATATGATAAGAAAACCCTCGAATCTATAGCCCATATCGCTCTAAAACATGACCTTATCCTTATATCCGATGAATGCTATGAACGTATCATTTATGATGGACACATTCATTACAGCCTTGCGAGTCTTTCTCCTGAAATTAAATCGATAACATTGACTGTAAACGCAGTATCTAAAACCTATTCCATGACCGGTTGGAGAATCGGCTATATGGCAGGACCGGAATGGATTATCAAGGCAGTAAATAAAATTCAGAGCCAGACCACATCAAATCCCACCTCTATTTCTCAAAAGGCCGCCATAGAAGCCTTGAAAGGGGATCAGACAAAGGTAACGGAGATGGTTGGGGAATTCAAAAAGCGAAGGGATTATGTTGTTCAAAGCCTGGAAGCGCTTCCGGGGGTATCCTGTATGCTGCCCAAAGGGGCCTTTTATTGCTTTCCCAACGTTTCAGGTTTATTCGGACCGCGATTTTCATGTGCGAATGAATTCACCGGGTACCTGCTGGATCATGCCAAAGTGGCTGTTGTTACAGGTGAGGCCTTTGGCTCCGATTCCCACGTCCGTCTTTCTTATGCTACCGGTATGGATGTGCTTGAAAAAGCCATGGAGCGGATTGAGGCTGCTGTAAAAGAACTTACCCAATAATTTTATGAGGTTGACCAAACTAAAAATCCTCGGCTTTAAGTCATTTGCGGATGAAGTGGAACTGGAATTCCAGCCGGGTCTTACCGCCATTGTCGGGCCAAATGGATGCGGAAAAAGCAATATAAGTGATGCTATCCGATGGGTATTGGGAGAGCAGAATGCCCGCTTCCTGCGGGGAAAAGAGATGGGAGATGTCATTTTTAATGGAACGGCTTCCCGCAAACCCCTGGGTATGGCAGAAATAAACCTCGAGATGAGCAACCTGGGCTCCCTCCCTCTGAATTACAAACAGATTCAAATCACACGCAAATTATACAGGTCAGGTGAAAGCGAGTACCTGCTTAACAAAAAAGCATGCAGACTTAAGGATATTACGGATCTTTTTCTGGAATGGGGAATGAACAAAAGGGCATATACAACTGTTGAGCAAGGAAACATAGATTTTATAATTAACGCCAAACCACAGGAAAGAAGGATTTTAGTTGAAACGGCGGCAGGCATATTGAAGTACAAAGAACGAAAGAGGGAAGCAGTTCAGAAGATGGAGTTAACAAAGGGGAATCTGGACCGGATACAGGATATTAAAAATGAGGTGGAAAACCAGCGCAAATCCCTTCAAAGACAGGCAAGGCAGGCAAGGTATTATAAGACACTTTGCCAGCAGACTGAGGAAAAAGAAAATCGCTGCCTCATACTTCGATATAAAATTATAATGTTTCATTTGAGACAAACAGAATCGGATTATCGGAAGCTGTCAGATAAGGAGCAGGGTATCCTTACCCAATTAAGGACCCGGGAGGCAGATCTGGAAAAATCCCGCCTTGAATCCCTGCGATTGGGATCGGATTTTGAGCGATTACAAAAAGAGCTCTGGGAAAAAGAAGCGGAAAAAAGACAAATGGAAAAAGGACTGGAATCCTTGATACAGGAAAAAATGCTACGGGAAGAAACATTGGTGCGTCTCACTGGGGAGAAGGATCTTCTCGATAAAAAACAAGAACGAAGCAAAGAAGCTTTTGAAAAGTTGAATTCCGAGCTTGCTAAATTAGAATCCGATCTTTTGACGAGGGAGAAGAAAAAGAAAGATATGGAAGATGAAAAGGCCAGGTCCCAGAGCCAATTGAATACAATCAATGATCAGTTGGAAAAGAAAAAAAAGGATTTGTCGGTTTTTAATACTGGTATTAGTCTGGCCCGGAACAATCTTTCCCATCTTAAGGCAAAAGAGGCAGGTATTAAAAAGAGTATCTCCGAGGGTATTGATTCAGAGAAGGAGTTATTGAAAGAGGAGGAAAATATAAAATACGAGATGACCTCGATCGGAAAAAAGATAGAGGATGTCTTGTCCCGGATGAAAGCGAATGAAGAGATTCGGAAAAAGAAGGAAGAAAAATATGATAGTTTGTCGGAATTATTAAAGGACCTGGTTGTAAAAATAGAGAAGGGGCGCGAACTGTGTGCCGGATTAGGTCATAAGAAGGCACACCTGGAAGAGCTTGAAAGAAAAATGGATGGCTTTCGCTCTGCTGTAAGACATCTGCTTCAAGGGCCTTCGGCCAAGAAAACCATCGCCCATCTTTTAAGCATTGAAAGGCGGTATGAACAGGCTTTGGAGGCAGTATTGGGGGATGATATCCAGGATATTTTGATAGAATCCAAAGATGAAGCGCTTGAGATGATAGATGAACTTCGTTCAAGCAAGAAGGGAAAGGCCACTTTTGTGCCCATTTCAATGGCCAGGGAAGAAGATAACGCAGGGATTGGCACCGAAATAAAGGCTCAGCCGGGTTTTATTGGCAGGCTGATAGATTTAACCAGCTTTCAGGCGGATTATAGAAAAATATTTTTCTGGTTTCTCGGTGATTTTTTAGTAGTCGATGAACTGAAAACGGCGTTATATTTAGAGGAAAAATATGGAGACAGGTGGAGTTTCGTGACTTTGGACGGGGATATAGTAAGGTCCGGAGGGATATTAACAGGCGGGGGAACGGAATCAGGACCAGCAGGGATTTTAAGCCGTAAAAGGGAGCTGAAAGAGCTTGAAGAGAAGATGACCCTTGAGGAGAACCGTCTTAACGGTCTATTAAGGGAGCAGGAAAATCTTAAAAAAGAGAGGGTTGATATTGATCAAAAACTTTCCGGTATTAAAGAGGAAATCGCAAGGAACGAGAGCATGATAAAGGATTTGAACCGGGACCGGAAATATTTTGATAAAGAAAAAGAGATATTGGAAAACCGAAAAACAAAGATTGTTCAGGCCAGAATTCAATCGGAAAAGGATCTGGTCAAGGTCCGGCAATCCGTTCTCAAAGAACAGGAAGGGGAGAAGAAAATCATTGAGGATATGGATTCTCTAAAGAAAGAGATCCAGGCATTGGAAGAAAAAAGGAAAATTGCCCAAAAGATCCGGGATGCAATTAATCAAACCTATATGGAAGAGGGAATGACCTTTGTATCCATAAGGGAGCGGACCCTTGCGCTCAATAGAGAAAAGAAGGGATATGAAGATACATATACAGAGAGAGAGAGGGATTTTGTTAGGATCGGGGAGGAGATCGAGGGGATTAATAAAAGGATTTCCGCCATTGAACAAGAGATCTGTCAGATTAATCAAATTTTGCCTGGCTTCAGGAATAATGTAATTAAATATCAGCAGGACCTTGAAGATATTAGAAATTTATTCAATCAGGCAAAGGGGAAGGTTATGGAAGGCGAAGATGACCTCAGGTCCATACGCCATGATCTGGAGCAGATAAGAAGGCAGCTTAAGTCAAAAGAAATAGAGGTTGCTGAATGGAAAACCAGACTGGATGATTTACAACAGGATTTTTCTTTTATCCCTGAAGATGGTACTCCGCAAGACGATATAGTTAAGTGTGAATCCGAACTGGGTGATTTGAAAGCGCAATTAGAAAGGCTGAAAGAGAAAACACAAAATTTTGGTTCTGTAAATTTGGGAGCCATAGAGGCGTTTGAGGAAGTAAATGAAAGATACCAATTTCTCAACAATCAAATATCGGACCTTCAAAAGGCGCTTGAATCTCTCAGATCTATCATCAGGGAAATCAATTCCACATCCAGAGAGCTTTTCCATAGCGCTTTTAATAAAATCAAAGAGGATTTTCAGCAGATTTTTGCCCGTCTCTTTAATGGAGGGCAGGCGGAACTTCATTTGGAAGAGGGAATGGATTGTCTGGAGGCCGGTATTCATATTGTCGCTCAACCTCCCGGCAAAAGGCTTCAGCGGATCGATCTGCTCTCCGGAGGGGAAAAGGCCCTGACTGCTTTGGCTCTCATTTTGGCAGTTTATCAACTCAAACCGAGTCCTTTCTGTATCCTGGACGAAATCGATGCCCCGCTTGATGAAACCAATGTTGACCGTTTTTTAAGGCTCATTAAGGAGATGAAAGAAAAAACACAATTTGTAATTATCACACATTGCAAGCGGACGATGATGAATGTTGATTCAATTTATGGCATTACAATGGAAACGCCCGGAGTATCCAAGATAGTTTCGGTTAGAATGGACCAGGCAGAGGATTTTTACGCTGACACTATACCAGGAAAAAGGGAATATCTTGGAGCGGTTCAATGAGCAAGGGATCTAAACTACCCTTTTAATGACTCCCAGACCGAGAGGTTTTTTTCCAGATATTTAAAATCAATCGGCTTGGTTATATAATCTGATGCACCCTCGGCAAGAAGGTTTAAAGCCTTTCTTTCATCGGTCATAACAGTAACCATTATCACCGGCAGATCCAGATAAAGATCCTTGATCTCTTTTAATGTGGCTTCTCCCCCCATTCCGGGCATAACCATATCTAAAAGGACCAGATCAGGTCTCTGCGAGGATATCATCTCAAGGGCCTCTTCTCCTGTTTGTGCGGTTCGAACCCCATAGCCTCTTCCCTTAAGAAAATCAGATATCACATCGCAAATCATATTATCATCATCAACAGCTAATATATTAAACATTTGCTAACCCTCTTTTCTGAAATTTTGTATTGATTATTTTCCATAAAAAAATACAGATGAGCTATTTACATTTTTATCGGTAAGAAATAACTTGGTCTTCGATCGATTTATGAATACCTTTTTCAGGTTAAATGCTTGACGGTCCCAAAAAGTTCGACTATGATACAATATATTCCTTTATTAAACCATAAACAGGCAATGGTTGAATTTTTTTAAGCCCAATACAGGTTAGGGGGGACAGGTGAAACAGTCTAGAATATTCCCAAGAATAGAGAGTTTTCCCGGAATCAGAAAAGATTCTCTTAAATATTGGAATGACGGGCCTGCTCGGATACTGATTGTTGATGATGAGGAAGGTATTCGGGAGCCAATGAAGGAATTTCTCAAATCTTTGGGTTATCAGGTATTCACAAGTCCGGAGCCTTTTCAGGCATTGGAAATCGTCAAGGGACAGTTTATACACCTGGTTATTCAGGACCTCTGCATGCCTGGTATGGATGGTATTGAACTCCAAAAGAGAATCTTGGTCCTTAGCCCTGATACAAAGATAATTATTATTACGGGGTTTGAGAGTCTGGACTCCGCTCTTAAGACCCTGAAAGCAGGTGCTTATGATTATTTGACCAAACCCATAAGATTTCCAACCCTTGAAAATGATGTAAGGCACTGTCTTGATAAACAGAAATTGGAGTTGGAAAACCGTCATTTATTAGAACAGTTAAAACAGACATGCGGTCAATTGAAAGAGAGGGAAGAGGCCCTTGAGGCAAAAGCCGCTGAGGTTGATTATTACCTGAATAATATCCTGGAAAAGGCCAATGATATTATTTTTACACTGGACATAAACGGACATTTTACATATGTCAATCCTAAAATCGAGGCATTAGGATACAATAGGGATTCTCTTATGACAAGATCCTTTTTTGCGCTTTTGTCTGAAAAGACAGATGCCGCCCTGATTGACAGATCAATTAAAATGGAAAAGCCCGAAGAATGGGAAGTTTCACTAAAAGATAACAATGGCAAAAAAAGGAATATGATCATAAGCACGTCACCTATCTATGATGAATATTTTGGTCTTGCCGGAGTATTAGGAATTGCCAGGGATATTACACATCAGAGCGGACTTCTTGCAAGGATCAAGGAAGACCAGAAAATGGTATCATTAGACAAAAAAAATAAAGGATTAGAAGGAGCGGGCAAGGAAAAAGGAATACGCCTTCTTCAGGAGCAAAACGAGAGGATACTTTCCGGGCTGCCTATAGGCCTGGTCCTCTTTGATAAGGAAGGCAATACACTTAAGACAAATCTGGCATTTCTGGATCTTTTTTCCCTCAGATCCGAAGATGTCATTAATAAGCCCCCTTCTTCCTATCTGCCTGATCATATTTCTCAAAGATTAGAACCGATATTATGCGATACCCTTAACGAAGGTAGATTTATTGATTCCATAGAGATTGAATATAGAGAAAATCAGGAGCAATGTAAGATATTGGGCCTAAAACTCATTCCCATCCTTGATACGGAAGGAGAAACTGAAAATTTGCTATTATTGATGGAAAATTTAACTAAAAATAAAGTCATGGGAAAAGAGCAGCAGCGTATAGAGAAAGAAAACTCTCTGCTGCAACTCGCCAGCGGCATAGCCCATGAGGTTAGAAATCCCCTTTCCGTAATCCATGGGTCAATACAGTATCTGCATACCATTAAAGGTCAGGGAGATGACGCGATCACAGAGCATCTGAATGTTATGGCTGAAAGCTGTGAATTAATAGAATCGGTTATAAATGAATTAGTTAATTTTGCCAGACCGATCACTATGGTTTTTGAATTGATGAATATTAACGAATGTTTAGAAAAAACAGTTTCTTTGCTCAAATATAGATGTCAAAAGCGAAATATTGGCCTTCGGCTTGAACTGGACCCTGCTTTGCCATTGATAGCTTGTGATGAACAACATATCGGCCAGGTGTTTATAAATCTCATTATAAATGCGGTCCAATCTATGCCGAAGGGAGGAAAACTGACCATTTACACAAAAGATGATCCATTGCATCAAAGGATTCAGATCATCTTTCAGGATTCAGGGACAGGGATT
>JBLIRS010000190.1:0-6954 GCA_049472415.1 bacterium
GTTATCAAATCGGATATTCCCCTTACGGATTGGCAGAGAACCTGATCCGCCATTTTGAATGCCTCATCAAAACGGAGCTGCTCATTAACCATTGTCATAAGCCTTTGATTGGGTATGGTTACTATGGAGTCCACCGCTGAGCATAATTCTATAATCCCCGACTCGGCATGGTCCATTCTCTTTTTCCCCTCAAACATAAAAGGCTTTGTAACAAAAGCAACAACCAAGGCTCCGGCTTCTTTAGCAGCCTGGGCAACTATCGGAGATGCGCCGGTACCTGTTCCTCCGCCCATTCCCGCAGTGATGAATATCATATCCGCGCCTTCCACAACCTCGGAGATTCGGGAAAGGTCTTCCAGGGCGGCCTGTCTTCCTATTTCAGGAACGGCCCCTGCCCCCAGCCCCTTTGTTAATTTTGTTCCGACCTGGATCTTTACGGGTGCGGGTGATCTTTTCAGGTCCTGGGCATCGGTATTGATAACAACAAAATTTACCTTTTGTACCTTTTCAGCGATCATCCGGTTTACGGCATTACCACCACCACCTCCCACACCAATGACTTTAATGTTTGCACCTGATTCAATTGCTTCTTCCAAATCGAACAACATCTTCTTCTGTGGCATATATTGCCCCCCTTTCATCCAAATTTAATTTTAATGAACGAAAAAATCACTCATCATATTTTTCATCTTATTAACTATTCCATAGAAAACTCCTCCATCCTGAGATTTTCTATAAGTATCTGTGTTTTGAGCTCCATAAAGGACCAATCCCACACCTGTGGAGTGAATAGGGGTTTTTACAATGTCCCTTAATCCTTCAATACAATTCGGATAGCCAATCCTAACCGGAAGGTCGAAGATCTGTTCCGCAATCTCCACCATACCTTCCATTAATGATGCTCCGCCCGTTAAAACCACTCCTGCGGAAATAAGATCTTCATAGCCGCTGGAATGGATCTCCCTGGCAATCAAATCAAAAACCTCCTCTGCCCTGGGCTGGATAATTTCGGATAAGACCTGTCTTGAAATAATCCTTGGTTTTCTTCCCCCAACACTCGGGACTTCAATTACTTCGTTTTCGTCAACCAGCGAGGTCATTGCGCAGCCATATTCTATTTTAATCTTCTCTGCTTCAGATTTGGGGGTCCTCAATCCCACAGCTATATCCCTGGTGAAATTATCTCCAGCCAGTGAAAGCACACTGGTATGCCTGATGCTTCCATCAACAAATATGGCAATGTCCGTTGTCCCCCCTCCAATATCCACAACAGCTATTCCAAGATCCTTCTCCTCCTGGGATATTGTTGCCTGGCTCGATCCCAATTGTTCAAGTATTATGTCTTTCACCTCTATTCCCGCCCTGTTTACACATCTGACAATATTTTGTGCGGAGCTTATGGCGCCTGTCACGATATGAACACAAACCTCTAATCTGACTCCCTGCATTCCCAGCGGTTTCTTAATACCTTCCTGATCGTCGATCAGATATTCCTGAGGCAAAACATGAATCACTTCATGACTCATTGGCAATGCAACAGCCTTTGCGGCATCAATGGCTCTATCTATATCCTCCGGCATGATCTCCTTATTTTTCCCGGAAATGGCTATTACACCCTTACTATTTATCCCCCTTATATGCCCTCCGGCTATGCCGACATATGCATCATTAATCTCATGACCCGACATCAGCTCCGCATCCCTAACGGCGCTTTTGATAGATTCAACAGTGCTGTCGATGTCAACTACAGTCCCTTTTCGCAGCCCCCTTGAAGGCGCCACACCTATACCGATTATCTCTACAGACGAACTGGAAGGGCATTCGGCTACAATTGCGGCAATCTTTGTGGTGCCAATGTCCAAGCCCACAATAATATTATCTTTTTTTATCATATTATCCACTCCCCCTTTTTATTAAAAAAGTTGATAATCCTTTGTTTTTAAAAATATTATAACGAGTTATCCAAAAATTATCTTGTCATTGAACCTCAAGTCACAGTATCCCATAGATTGCCATTGAGCCGGGACTTTCTCTATCAATGCCCTGAGAAGAGGGAACTTAACAGGACTATTGGTCATGCTAATAAATACCTTTCTTTCGTTCGTCAAAAGAATAATCACCTGATCTTCGGATAAAATACAGATCTTAACCACTTCATTCATCATGTCTGGAATCATCGCCTTAATATCTTCCACAATGCTAAGTCCGTTTGACCAGTAAGGGAAGGGACATCTTTGATTTACCCGGAACCCGGCCTCTTTGCAGCATGATAAAACGGGCAGGTTGATATAAGTGTCCTTTGTGTAAATTTCCTCTAATAAGAAACCAAACTCATCCATCAAAAAACGTTTTTCTCCGTCCTCCCATATGGCAACAGGCAAATTTTCTTCCACCTGAATGGTTACCGTACTGGGAAAATTCCTTTCCATAACGAGGGACTTTATCCAGGGTTGGGCCTCGGCAATGCTTGAAGCACAGTTAAGGTCGAAATTCAACATGTTCAGGCCTTCTTTAATCCCTGTCCACATTTTTATCTGCTCAGGAGTAATCCTTTTGATCCCCTTTATCTCTATCTCTTTGATCCTTAAATAGCCCCATTTTGCTCCAAAAACAAATAGATGCCTGCACAGGGGGATCAAGATCAAAGAAGCAAGAATTATCAGACAGGGCAGGGCTTTCGAAGGTCTTATATTCTTTTTGCCCTTTTTTTTCTTTATCTTTTGCTTATCTTTACCTACTAATTTAGGATTGGTTAACATATAAGCGTTCCTCAGTTAGAAAAAGGTGCTCTATTTACCAGCTTATTATTCTGTGACGCTTCCGATCCATGCCTTGACAATGCCATAAACAGGATTCTTTCCACCAGATCCGGAAAACTCAAACCATCCACCTCGGCCGCCTTAGGTAAAAGGCTTGTATCTGTCATTCCCGGGATGGTATTTATCTCTAAACAGAAAGGTATACCATCCTCATTGATACGGAAATCCACACGTGAAAAATCACGACATCCTAACGCGCTATGGGCGGCAAGGCCTAACCTCTGAATATTCCTGCTCAGATCCTGTTCTAACGGCGCGGGACATACATATTTTGTCATCCCATGAGTATATTTTGATTTAAAATCATAAAATCCGGATTGAGGGATTATCTCTAAAACAGGAAAGACCTTTGTCCCAAGGATACCTACAGTTAGCTCACGGCCAGGGATAAATTCCTCGATCATTACCTTTCTGTCATATTTAAAGGCATCCGATATGGCTTTCTTAAGGTCCGATTTCTTCTTGACAATATGTATGCCTATGGTTGATCCCTGTGAGGCTGGTTTTACAACAACAGGATATCCCAATGGACTATCACCCTTTAATTCATCACTATTCTTTAAAACAATAAATGGGGGTGTTAAAATTCCCGCGCTTTGAAGGATGATCTTGGTAAATATCTTATCCATGGCTAATGAACTGGCTAAAACCCCTGATCCTGTATATGGAATGCCCATAATCTCCAACATGCCCTGTATTGTCCCATCCTCACCGAAACGGCCATGAAGGGCCAGAAAAGCCACATCTATTCTTTCATCCCTGATCTTTTCCCAGACATGTTCATCCACATCGATTTCTGAAACCTGCCAGCATTTTGTTTTTAAAGCGGATGCCACAGCCTTCCCCGTCTTCAGGGAGACCTCTCTTTCATAGGAACATCCACCCATAAGAACGCCTATCCTTTTTGACCTTTCCAGGTTCATATTATCCTTTTTCTCATTTTTCATCTTCATTCATCCAAATCTTGACTTCAGGCCTTAATTCGACCCCAAACTCCTTGATTACTTTTTTACGGACAATGTCCATCAGACGAATAAAATCATCAAATGTTCCCTCTCCGAGATTTATAAAGAAATTGGCATGTCTCTTCGATATCTCAATCTGTCCTATTCGATATCCCTTCAATCCCGCTTCATCTATAAGTTTCCCCGCCGACATACCTTCAGGATTCCTGAATACACATCCTGCGCTTCTTTCCCTGTAAGGCTGCATTGACCATCTCTTTTGAAGTGTTTTCTTTATGGATGCCTTCACATCAACTCCCGGATTGAGTTTCAACCTGGCTCCAAGCAAGATTTTTCCATTACCTATGGCGCTTTCACGATATGAGAATCCCATCTTCTCTACGTTCCATGTTTCTATCTTTCCTCCCCTTAAGATATCCGCATCCTCAATCAGATCTCCAAGGCTTCCCATTTTCGTTCCCGCATTCATGGTGGCTGCTCCGCCCAGGGTCCCCGGAATGCCGGCGAGCACCTCTGTCCCTCCTAAATTATATGCTATGGCCTCCTTAAGCAGTAAAGAGAGCGGACATCCCCCGCCCATTTCGATCCTGTCTTTATTCCTCTTGATTTCCCTGAATTTACCTTCCAAATGGATTATAATTCCTTTGAGAAGCCCATTCTGAATAACAAGATTGGTTCCCTTACCTAAGGTCCTCGCCTTCATCCCATATGAATCAGCCAGCATCATTATCTTCTGTAATTCATGTAAATCGTGAATAATGGCGAAAATTTCTGCTTGGCCACCTATTTTCAAGGATGTCAGAGGGGCAAGGGGATAATTCATGTAAATCCTGTCATTTAAGATCTCTTTCATATTATTAATAGATCCGCGAGTCGCTGTCGTCATTTACTTCCCCTGTCAGACCTTATTAAAGAATGATCTTTATTTATTAATTTTTCCAATTCTTCCCCTACCTTCCATACATCCCCTGCCCCCTGGGTCAAGACCATATCACCGGGCCTTATAATCTCCGTCAAGAAGCCCGGGACTTCCTGCAAATCAGGAATATAATGCACATATTTATGTCCATGCTCTTTTAGACTATCAACAATCAATTCAGCGCATATTCCAGGGATAGGGGATTCCCCTGCCGGATAAATATCAGTAACAATAACCAGATCAGCATTATAGAAGGATGTGGCAAACTCTTCTAAAAGAAACTTCGTACGTGTATACCGATGTGGCTGGAAAACACATATCAATCTTTTTCCCCAGCCTTTTTTGGCTGCCCTCAACGTAGCCTTTATCTCCGTCGGATGATGGCCATAGTCATCCACTATTATGAAATCCCCGATATCAGCCTTTATCTGAAACCTCCTATCTGCCCCTTTAAATGTCTCCAATGCCTTTTGTATTACGACAAATGGGATTTCAAGGTCAAGGGCCACCCCAATCGAGGCAAGCGTATTGTATATATTGTGTATCCCCGGAAGTTTGAGATCGATCAGCCCCAATTTGTTGTCATGGTAGAAGACCTCAAATTTTGAATGGAGACCCTTGATTTGGATATTTTCGGCTCTAAGGTCGCACTGACTGCTCAAACCATAGGTAAGAATCCTCTTGGTGACATTTGGGAGCAATTCCTGAATGATATGGTTATCCAGACACATACATATAAGGCCATAAAATGAAACCTTATTCATGAACTGAAGAAAGGATTCCTTTATGTGTTCAAGATCTCTATAAAAGTCAAGGTGTTCCTGGTCGATATTTGTTACTACTGCTATGGTTGGAGAAAGCTTAAGAAAGGAGCCGTCACTCTCATCGGCCTCTGCAACCATATATTCACCCTGGCCAAGTTTTGCCGTGCTCCCTATGCTGTCGAGCCTTCCTCCAATTACTATGGTTGGGTCAAGGCCACCCCGGGCCAATATAGACGCTATTATCGATGTCGTTGTTGTCTTACCATGGCTTCCTGCAACTGCAATCCCATATTTCATCCTCATTAGTTCCGCCAGCATCTCCGCCCTCGGGATTACCGGTATCATAGCAGCCCTGGCTGCCTTAAGTTCAGGATTGTCAGAAGGTACGGCAGAAGAATAGACTACCACCTGTGCGTCGGAGATATTTTCTTCCCTGTGCCCTATGTGGATCGTCAGTCCATGATCCAAAAGGCGTCTTATTGTCCGGCTCTCAGCAAGGTCGCTCCCGGTTACTTTATAGCCCAGATTGTTTAAAACCTCTGCAATGCCGCACATTCCTATGCCGCCGATTCCTACCATATGGATTCTTTTTAATTTAGGATGCATATTTCTTTATATTCCTCTTTTTATGCCATACTAAAGCCTGATCACAAATTGCCTTTGCCGCATTCGGCCTTCCAAGCTCCCGATTCACCTGCGCCATACTTTTGAGTGAATCAGGATTTCTGACCAACTTCATGATCTCATCTGACAGAAGGCTTCCTGTAAGGCGAGATTCAAGAATCATCCGCGCTCCTCCCGACTTCACTAATTCCAAAGCATTAAGCTTTTGATGGTCTGCTTTTGCATTAGGATAAGGGATAAGAATCGCCGGTTTTCCTGTTGCGGCCAGCTCTGATATGGTCCCTGCACCGGCTCTCGAAATAACAAGGTCCGACAAGAGATACAAATCTATCATCTGATTAAAAAAAGGTCTTGTGAGTGAAATTATCCCCTCGGCTTCATAAAAGCCGGCAATATAGTCAAAATCATCTTCTCCTGTTTGATGAATGACCTGAAAAGGAAAACCCATGGACTTTATTATCTTGAACGCTTCCACAGCTTTAATATTTATCGAATGCGCCCCCCGGCTCCCGCCAAAGACAAGAAAAGTGAAAAGATCGGGTTTCAAACCCGATTTGCTTCTCGTTTTCTCTTTGTCTAAATTGGAGGGAATAACCCTTAATGGATTTCCCAACATTTTAAGCTTATTGTTTGCAAAAAATTTCTTTGTTTGGGGAAAGGAGGTAAAAACCCCGTCAACCCATTTACCCAAAAACTGATTTGCTTTCCCCGGCAGAAGATTCTGCTCGTGTATAAAGGTTGTGACACCCTTGATCCTTCCAAGACTTACTATTGGAAATGCAACATAGGCACCCATACCTATTATGATATCCGGGGCGTATGAGGTAATAATCTGCCAGGCCCGAATGAATGAGAGGCCAAAC
>JBLIRS010000191.1:0-6942 GCA_049472415.1 bacterium
TTAGTACAATGCAGAAGAATTATTCAATACCACTTGTCAGGTTATGTCATATAAATGACAAAGAGATGAGATCTGATCTGGGACTGGAACCTAAATGGTTGAAACCGTTTAGAGTAAGAAATTTCTGATTATCAGCAATTTTTTATCGATAGATAAAAAATTAAATTGCGCCCCCATTAGCCCTATAATCTAAATTATAACTAACACTCCCACCGACAATGTTTCATATAAGTGGGGATTTTTTATAGATGTACATGATAAGTGACCCGGCTTTTATTTGACAGTTAGTGCATCACCTCCTTTTCAGCAATGTATCAATAAGTAAAGACAGTCTTAATCACATCATGAAAATTTGACTTCCTTCGGGAATTTTCTGTTATCCGAATCCATAAGCATCAAGTGAAATTCTTATAGGCTTTTATTGTATGGATTTATCAGAATATTATCTTATTATAAGAATCTTATAAAGCAATTTGTGTGCCAGGAAGAAATTTGATCAGATTTGCCTAGATAACAAAGGGTTATTAAATGTATTAAATGAAAATGTCAAAATAATGACAAAGAAATTAGCAAATTTTACTTCAAAAGTAGCTAACGTAAAAGCAACCTCTGTTTTGTCAAAATATCATAATTAGCATCTATATAACTTATTGATATTGTTTGATGATGATATTTTGACAAGGCACAGGCTTCGCTGTAAGCCCAAGATCCAGGTAGTCTGCAGCAGTCTCCAATATCGTTTTGTGGGCGATCCTCAGAAAAGGTTGGATACAGGTTTTAATATACTTGCTGATAGCGAACAGGGTGGAAAATCTCTTGTGCCTTGTCAAAACTTCATCTGACTAAAAATTAATCTTAATCAAAGCAATTTTAAAATTTATTATTGAGATTATATCCAAATAGGATCTTTATGGCCATTTTTCCTTTTATAGATATAGCATCTTTCTTCCAGCAAACCGAAGAGTCTCTTTTTGGTTAAGTTATTATACAAAATAAGACTTGTATATTTATTTTCTAATCCGGCACTGCTTGTCACAAAAAAGTCCGCTAGAGGGTGAAA
The DNA here is from genome assembly GCA_049472415.1 of bacterium. Taxonomy (GTDB): domain Bacteria; phylum SZUA-182; class SZUA-182; order DTGQ01; family JAFGSM01; genus JBLIRM01. The sequence continues at coordinate 1,061 of JBLIRS010000191.1, forward strand.
TTTATACCAATTGACAGATCTTTTCACCTTCACGTTTTTATATAAATTAGTTATATAATCAAAACTGTAAAATTGATTAAAACCTAAACCGCCATTTATTTTGTAAGAAGAGATTCCTTCATGAAGAAGAAAATAATTCGCTTCCCATTGTAAATCCATAGTTAATCTGCTCGCAACAATTTGATATATAAATACAAAATATATTAAAGCAAATGTAACTATGAATATTTTCTTTTGGTCTCCTATCCAAGAAAAATGACTCAATAGTATATAGATCATTAAAAGAGAGACAGGAAAGATATATCGATCGTATTGCAATCCAATCAAAATACTTAATAAGATATAAGAAATCCCCCAAAGATAAAAAAAGATATTCCCAAAATCGAATTGCTTATCCGATTGTTTTATTTCTTTATTTTTATAAAATTTTTTATCCCCCTTCCGTGAAGAATTTTGGTCTGCCCTTTTGTAGAAAAAAAACTCCATTATTTTTATTAGAATTATTGTTGCGCCAATTGATGTAAACACAGTTAATAGAGAAGATGCTGGATTCGGCTTTAAGATAGGGAATGCAAATACCTTTGTGAGAGAACCGATAGAGAATATACTTGGGATATACGGCATCAATCGATGGTTTTTTGAATATAAGATAATGGTCCCAATTAATACGAATAATATTGATATTATAAAAATAGGAAACCTAAAGCTCAAATCCTTTAATTTTTTGGGATTTATTAGAAAAGAAAGAATAATTATGATCAATAATGATGAAATATATAGAGCAATGTAATGAAGGGAGATTAAAGTATCAAAATAAATCCTTGAAAAAAGGTTTATTGGATTCGCAAAGCTTTTAATGATACTTAGATTGCCTGATATTGCATAAGAATAAGGTACATCCATTTGAATTTTTTTATAATGGAAAAGGAATAAATAAAATAATCCCAGGGAAAAGACAGGAATTGCTGATGAAGCCAGACAATGGAAGATAGTCCTTTTTCCCAAGTTTTTTTGATAAATAAGGCATAATAATATCAATGAAATTGATATGGAAACGGCATATTGCCTGGTTAATACAGCCAATATGCAAAACATGCTTCCTATATACAGGAAAAGATAATTCTTTCTCTTTAAGCCCTTAATAAAAAACAGGATTGAAAAAACAAGGTAGAACATAAAAAAGGGTTCTGTCATATACCAGTCTATCATTTGTAAAGAAACAGGATTTATTAAAATTGACAAAGAGCCAAATAAAGCCAAAAAACGGTTTAATCCCAATTCTGACAATAAAAGGTACATGCCAATGAGTAATAAAAAATTGACTATGTATACGGATATATTAAGGATTTTAAGTCTGAAGCCAAAAATATGGCAAAAGATATTGCTGAATAATAGCTGTCCAATGAGGGAAGCAGCAGAATATGTGATATCTATTCTGTTTGTTTCATATAATACTTTGGCGCATTTTGCATAAATACCCGCATCTCCATGAATATGATTATAATCGGAAGAAATGATAAAATAAGATAATATAAAAAAAAGTAAGATGATTCCTATTGATAATCCGTGCCTTTTTAAAAACTTTGACATTTTAATATCCTTTTTTTGTTTTTTCCATTATTTCAATTGAACCTCGTATCTAATCCTTGATTATTTCTTTCTTGCTATACAAAATACAGACAGACCGAAAGGAAATATCACGCCGTTCAATAATAACTTCTCCTCGAGAATCAATATGCCATAAAATAACTTATTGACCCATCTTGGCAGGGAGGAATATAGGTCCGACTTTGTCTTGTGCCTTTTTTTTGAGATTAATCTCATAATGATAGCTACCGGAAATAGAAAAGTATTTCTATAAGTGATCCATTGGACATGAAAACCTGTTTTATTAAGCTTTTTCCGGATCTCTTTCTTTTGATATCTTCGTTTCGTGTGAATGGCCATATCATGCCTGCTTCGTAGAAACTCAAAAGCCGGTAAATTCAATATTAACAAGCCACCTGTTTCAAGCACCCGATAGATTTCGGCCAGTGCCTCTTCATCATCTTCTACACTTTTGTGATACAAGACATCCAAAGAAATGACTAAATCAAATATCTTTTTTTTAAAAGGCATATAGCATATTGAAGCCCTTATGACATTTTCAAGCCTACGAATTTTAAGGAATCTGAAGGCCTCTTCAGAAAATTCAAGGCCATATGCATCGTAATTCTTATGTGTTTCAAGAATTTTTCCTGTGCCGCATCCTGCATCTAAAATCCTCAACTTGGTATATTGATTGGCAAACCGACTTATGCATTGCGAAACTATATTTCGCAATCCCAGATACCACCAATAATCTTCCTCCATAGTGAACATCACTGCATATTCGTGTTTTTCCATTTAGAATCCTTTGTTTTTGTCTTCTCTAATAATTTGACAAATATATTCAATATGTTCACTTTCAAGTTCTGGATACATTGGAAGAGAAAGAATCTCGGATGCAAATTTTTCGGATATGGGGAAATCACCTTTTAAATAGCCTAATCCTTGATAGGCTTTCTGATAGTGGATTGGAGCGGGGTAGTGGATACCGGTAAACACCCCGTTTTTTTTTAATCTTTGTTGAAGGCTGACCCGTTCCTTTGACCGGACGATATATAAATGGTAGACATGCCTTGCATAAGAGGCTTCGCAGGGAATGGAGATCTCTGTATCCGAAAGGAGATCATTGTAAAGTCCTGCGATGCTTCGTCGCCTAAGTATCCACTCATCCAAATGGCGCAGCTTCACTCGCAATATTGCTGCCTGCAATTCGTCAAGCCTGCTGTTATATCCATGGATCATATTCTGATATTTCTTTTCCTCTCCATAATTACGAAGCATTTGCAGATGATCGGCCATGCTCTTATCATTAACCAGCACCATCCCGCCGTCTCCATATCCTCCGAGGTTTTTAGTGGGATAGAAGCTAAAACAGCCTGCATCTCCAAGAGTCCCTATCTTGACACCGTAATATTCCGAACCATGGGCCTGACAGGCATCTTCAATCACCTTAAGCCCATAATGCCCCGCTGTTTCCAGAATCGGTTTCATGTCGGCAGGATGCCCATATAGATGAACAGGGATAACTGCCTTGGCTTTCATGGGAAGTTGCTGATTTTTTAAGCAGGTTTCAAGCCTCTCAGGGTCCATTGTATATGTTTCCGGGTCGATATCGATAAATACCGGCTTTGCACCGGTAGACACAATTGCTGAAACCGTGGGCACGGCTGTATTCGGGACAGTGATCACTTCATCGCCCTGCTTAATCCCGCATGCAATCAATGCAAGCTGAATGGCATCTGTCCCGGATCCGACGCCTATGGCATACCGACTATGACAATATGAGGCAAATTCCTGCTCGAATGAATTTAATTCCTCACCAAGGATATACCAGCCGCTTTTTAAGACAGTGGATACAGCATGATCGATCTCGTTTTGGATGCTCCGGTACTGATGCTTGAGTTCAAAAAATGGGATTTGCATGGCATGGCTACCAGTAATATGATCTGTATTTTTGATAATAGTCAACGGTTTTTTTAATGCCTTCCTCAATGGTATATTTGGGGTGCCATCCGACCACTCTCTTAATTTTCGAGATATCCGAATAATAATCCCCGGGTTCCTGTGCAGTTCGCTCAGGTGTAAAAGGCGTAAATTTCCACCTGCCGTTTTTTGCCACCTCAATAATCATTTTGGCCAATTCCAGAAAGCTCGAGGGTTTCTCATCCCCCACATTAAACACTTCACCATATGCCTCTTCTGTGGCCGCACATAACAGCATGGCCTCAACTGTATCATCAATATAGAGAAAGTCCCTTAGAAGAGATCCGTCTCCGAAGACCGGAATCGTTTCGTCGTCGATAGCAAGCCTGACGAACCAGTTGGCCACACCGAAACGGTTGTGTTTCATCTGTGCCCTTTCACCATAAATGTTCGTAAGACGTAAGGTAACAGACTTCAGGGAATAATTATCATTGTAAATCTTGAACAATTTCTGGGCTGTGAGACTGGACAATTCATATATGCCTTTCGGATTCATCGGGGCGTCTTCATTGACCGGAAGGCGTGTCGAAGGCCCGTATTCACCACGGGTTCCGCTAAAGATCAGCCGGACATCGGGGTTATATTTTTTGCATGACTCCAGAAGGATCGCTGTCCCCTTGATGTTTATATCAATATCCGGAAAGGGATCCACGAGGCTGAGCACATGATCGTTCTGTCCTGCCAGATGGAATATATAATCCCTATTGCGAATGAGATATTTTGTGCTGTTTTCATCCCTCACATCGCTGAAATTTACATGGACCTTGTCCTTGATGGATTCAATATTGAAAAGGTTCCCTCCATGATCCTCCATCATTGCATCCAGAAGTGTGACCTTTGCCCCGGATTCGACAAGTTTTATTGCCAGATTGCTCCCGATAAACCCTAGCCCGCCTGTGATTAAAATATCCTTATCACGAAAGTATCCGTTATATTTATTAATGTTTGTATTCATAATGAAGTCCTTGATGTATTTCCCGAACTACAAATTGGGGGGTATGGTTATTACTCAAAAACATACGCCCGATATATTCGCCCAAGAGGCCTAGAATAAAGAGCTGAACCCCGGAAAAAACGATTACCAGGATTGCCAGAGATGCCCATCCAATAGGCATTGCAGGATTGTTCATCCTTTCAAAGAAAACTATCGTGCCTAGGATTATTCCAAAGGCGTTAAAAAACAAGCTCAACACAAAACTGATTCGAAGCGGGTTCACCGAAAAGTTTACGAACATGTTGAGCCATAAATGCATCAGCTTTTTAAGGGTGTATCCTGATCGTCCATCTTTTCGCTTATTATGTTGGACCTGGATCTTTCCGATTTTCCGGGTACACTGAAGGGCAAGTCCGTCAATATAAGGGTAGGGTCCGCCATATTTAATGATTTCCTTGGCAGTAAATCTATTGAGGCATTTAAAACTGGACAGATAAAGATCCTTGGGTTTGTCTAAAAGGATGCTGGCAACCCGGTTATTAAACCAACTCCCTAAATTTCTTCCCCAATGATGTTCCTTCTTTTTATAATAGGTATAAACAATATCATAATCGTGATCTATTGCTTCACGAACGAGACGGGGGACCTCCTCTGGCGGATTCTGAAAATCATCGTCCATAATAACGATATAATCTCCTTTGGCATAATGGAGGCCGGCCATGACGGCATTATGCTCACCAAAATTTTTTGCCAGTTCTACGTATGTAACAATAGACCCATATTCTATGCTTAAGGCATAACATATAATGTGGCTATTGTCCTTGCTTCCGTCATTAACCAGGATGATTTGAAGATTTTCATTGTCCATGGTATTGACGAGCTTATCCACCAATCCCTTGACTGTTTGGGCGCCGTTATATACGGGGATGATGATGCTTATAAGGATATTATCTAAAATCTTGCCTGTATCATTACGGCTTACAATCTTTATATTAGTCTGATCTTTAAAAATATTTACATAATTCAATCTGTTCATCTTTGATGCACATGCCTTTCAGGCGCTTACGCCTCTCATAATGAAAATTTTGTTCACACTCGGGCGCTTAAGGAGCCAGTAGTCAGGAGCCAGGAGCCAGAAGAAAATTAAAAAGCTGAATTCTGACTCCTGGCTCCTGACTCCTTTTCCCGAATTGGGCTTTCAAGTTCACTTGGTTAGATATTTATTCTACCATTAAATTATAATCCATATTTGTAAATCTAGTCAATTCATCAAGAAATTGACAGCCTTCACCATTAGAAATAAAAAGGCAGACAATCCGTAAAATTTTCGACCTTAGAGTATGGCGGATTATCAATTGAATGGAAATCTTTATGATTA
>JBLIRS010000192.1:0-6940 GCA_049472415.1 bacterium
GCAAAAGCCAGACAACTAATGATAGACAACGGTATCCCTGTTCCGCAAGGTTCAGACGGAGAGATAAACGATTATGACGAGGCTCAAGCATTAGCCGACAAAATCGGATATCCTGTTGTCTTAAAGATTGTCTCTCCCCAGATTTTACATAAATCGGATGTTGGTGGAATAAGGATTGGGCTTCAAACACCGGATCAGGTAATAAAAGCATTCCATGATATTATTGCAAAATGCCGGCGTTTTGTGCCAAAGGCAAATATACAGGGGGTGGCGGTCCAAAATATGTATCAGAATGTCCGGGAAGTAATCCTGGGAATGTCCCGGGACCCTCATTTCGGACCATTGATCATGTTTGGTTTAGGTGGTATATATGTGGAAGTCCTGAAGGATGTGACCTTCCGTATCGCCCCCATAAGCGAGGAGGATGCGCGGGCGATGGTTAGTGAAATACATTCATACCCCTTATTAAAGGGTGTCAGAGGACAGAAATCCGCGGATGTGGATGCTATCGTGGAAGCCATAGTTCGTTTATCTCAAATTTCCGTTGATTTCCCGGAGATCTGTGAAGCGGATATAAATCCTTTAGCAGTTATGGAGGCTGGGAAAGGGGCTGTTGCTCTGGATGCCAGGTTTACCATTTATCATTGATTTTTTAAAGACTTAGGCACTTAACTTGTAACTTCTCAAAATCCTGGTGGGATCTTGAGAGGAATTGCAAAATGCAAATTGCAAATTTTAAAATGCAAGATAAGGTATTCCTTAAAGTTTCATTTTTCATTTTGCAATTTTCAATTTTCATTAACTGCTCTAAAACCAGACGGTTTTTGGGTAGGCACTTAACTTTATGAAGAGGATAATGCGATGATTTCCCTCTATATAGGATCTACAACACCTTATGCGGGTAAAAGCCTTTTATGCATGGGATTAGGAAAACACTTTGAAAAACAGGGATTGAGAATAGGCTATCTGAAACCTTTAGGTAAAACCCTTACCAGGGTGGGGGATAAGATCACGGATGAGGATGCGGTCTTTATTGCCCGCGCCCTTTCTCTGGATGAACCGTTGGAGATGCTTTGTCCGGTGGTTGTGACCCAGGACATGATTATCCAGGCGTATATGGGAAAGCTTGTTGGGGTGGAAGAAAAGGTTATGGAGGCGCATAAAAAGCTTTCTCTGGATAAGGACCTTGTTATGATCGGAGGTGGGCAAAATATCTATGACGGCGCTTTCCTGGGGCTATCAGGGGCCTCTTTGATCAAAAAGCTGAAGGCCAAGGTTATTCTGATAGATAAATATGAAGACGATGTGTGTATCGATTGTATTCTTGCTGCCAAGGACGCTCTTGGTGATAGACTGATCGGTGTCATAATGAACCGTGTTTCGAGGGAAAATGAAGGATGCATCAAAAGGAGGGTAGTACCGTTTCTCGAGATAAAGGGTATACCTGTCTTAGGAATCATGCCCTACGATCCATTATTGACTGCAGTAACAGTGAAAGAATTAGCTGAAATCCTGAGTGGACAGATCATTTGCTGTGAAGACAAAATAGACGAACTGGTTGAAAGCTTCAGTGTTGGTGCCATGTATGTGGAAGGGGCACTGAAATACTTTCGGGCCAAAAAGAATAAAGCCGTTATAACGGGTGGAGACCGGTCTGACATCCAACTGGCTGCTTTACAGACTTCTACGAAGTGCATTATACTGACGGGTGATTTGTACCCAAACGAAATCATCATCACCCAGGCGGAGGAAAGGCATGTTCCCGTTATGATTGTTAAGAAAGATACTTTGAGCACTATCGAGGAATGTGAGAGGATATTGGGCCGGATACGAATAAGGGATGAAAGAAAGGTAAAAAGGGCCGTGGAGGTGGTAAAGGAAAGGATCGATTTTGAGCGGATGTACGAAAAGCTCGAACTTGGTATTAGGTAATAAATGGTTTACCGGGCAGTTGTAGGCCTTGGCGCTTTAAATTGGGATTTGATTTATGAATTGCCTGATTTTTCCGTGTTGAGGGATTTGGATATCTCAATGACAATCGGCGAAGAGATTCAACTGGAATCTGAGATGTTGGATCCCTTGTTGGAGCTCTTAAGACGGCATGGGAAAAAAAGGGCCGAATCAGGAGGCGGTCAGGCGGCCAATACCATCTGTGCACTTGCAAGAATGGGTTTTAGCACCATGCTCATGGGAAAGGTGGGAGAGGATGAGTGGGGAGATCTTATCCTCAAAGGCCTCGTAGGCATTGACATAAAAAACATAATCAGAGGGGGCAGCTCAGGGATCTGTGTATCGATCCTGACTTCTGAAGGTGAGCGAAGCATGATAGTCTTTCCAAATGCCAACGATACCCTCGATGTCAAGGATATTAATATGACAGCCTTTGATGATTGCCATTTTGTACACCTTACTTCCTTTGCAGGCTCACGTCCATTAAAGACCCAACACGAACTGGTTGAAGGATTAAAACAGGGCCCCTTGATTAGTTTTGATCCGGGCAATCTATATGCCAGAGCCGGATTGAATTCAATCCTTCCTATTGTGAAAAGGACCTATTGCCTTTTTGTCACCGACAATGAGCTGGAAAGAATAACAGGCCTTCATCATGAACATGCGGCAGCCCAAATGCTGGATTTAGGTGTGAAGATGGTTATATGTAAACGAGGGAGTAAAGGGGCCTATCTTCTAGATCATCAAAGACGATTGGATTTTCCGGCAATAGAGGTTGAAATAAAGGACGTAACAGGAGCAGGTGACTGCTTCGCGGCAGGATTTCTTGCAGGTCTGATAATGGAAGAAGATTTAGAGACATGCGGATTATTGGGAACACATGCGGCCGCGTCCTGTATATCAGGCTATGGAAGAGAATCATATCCGGATGAAGAGACGCTGAATAGAATCATTAAAAAAAACACAAAAAGATTTTTTTGATCTCTTAGTGATTGATTTACCGAACTGGGCTAAAGGCTCTTAGTAAATAATGCCTATTTACACTTTAAATAATCTTTATAGAGATTATCAAGATTAGACCTTCAGTTATAATCAACTTTAGGCACTTTAAACTTTAGGCACTTTAGGCACTTTTTATAATTTTTAGGCATTTAAAGTGAAAAATATGAGCTGCAATATAGGCTGGTTTACGACAGGCCGGGACGCAGAGGCAGTAAGCCTTCTGGAGACTGTTTATAAAGGAATGAAAGAAGGGGGCATAGAAGGCCGGATTGCCTATATATTCATAAACCGCGAAAAAGGGGAGGGCGATTTTTCGGATCGGATTATGGATCTAAGCCATAAATGGCAGATACCGTTAATATGTTTTTCCTCTTCAAAGTTTAAGCCCGGACTTCGGAAAGAGGGACACGAAAGCCAGGATGCCAAAATGGAATGGCGCAGAGACTTCCACCAGGAGGTCCTCAGAAGGGTTCGGGGGATTGAGTCCGATTTTACCGTTTTGGCAGGTTATATGCTTATCGTGAGCCCGGATATGTGCCGTGCATTCAACCTTATCAATCTTCATCCGGCTCCTCCCAATGGTCCTGCCGGGACGTGGCAGGAAGTTATCTGGCAATTGATAAGGATGAATGCCCGTGAAAGCGGAATCATTATTCACATTGTCACTCCGGAGCTTGACAAGGGTCCTCCCATTACATATTGCCTTTACAAGATTAGGGGTGAAAAATTTACAGCCCTGTGGGATGAGATGGATGAAAAGCGCCGGATAATGTCTCTGGAAGAGATTGAGGATTTAGAGGGTGAGGAAAATCTCCTCTTTAAAATGATCAGAAGGGAAGGGGTTAAAAGAGAGCTTCCCCTCCTTTTTGAAACAATTCGTTGGCTGAGTTGCGGGAAAATCAGGATAAAAGATAAGAGGGTATACCTTGATGATAAGGAATGCATTGGGGGGGTACGTCTTAATGAGCAGATAGAGAGGATTGTTGAGAGCAAATGAAAACGAAAAAACTAAAAAAAATCAAGGGTCTTGTTGCTATAGATTGTGAAGGACCACTCACAAAGAATGACAATGCCCTCGAACTAAGTAAAAATTTTCTCCCTGATGGTGAACGCCTGTTTACACAATTGAGCCGTTATGACGATATCCTGGCTTTTATGGTCAAAAGGCCGGGATATAGAGCAGGCAATACACTCAAGCTGATATGCCCGTTTTTCAGGGCTTTTGGAATTGGGAATCAAGATGTGCTAAATTTTTCTGAAAAACATATCCTGATGATGCCTGGAGCGGATTTGCTTCTAAGATGGATCAATGAAAATGCCTATGGATTTATTGTCAGTACAAGTTACAGGCCATATATCCAGGCTTTGTGCAATATAGTGGGGTTCCCTTTCCAAAACACATATTGTACGAATCTTGATCTTGATTTTTTAAATCCCTCAGAAGCAGAATGTGACAGGGTGAGGAAGATGGCTGAAAAGATTGTCTCTCTGCCTTCTTTAGAATGGCCATCGGACATAAAATCATTGGAAGATCTTCCTGTGCATGTGAAAAGTGCATTTGCTGTAATAGATGAGATTATAATAAAAGAATTGCAGGGATCATATCTTGGAGGTTATCTGGACCAGGTGGAGCCTGTAGGAGGAGAGGAGAAGGCCAGGTCCGTTTGTGACAGTTGTGAAAAGACAGGACAAAAGCTTTCAAGTGTGATTTATATCGGAGACAGTATAACAGATGTTGAGGCATTTCAGCTTGTTAGAAAAAATGGAGGCATGACAGTGGCTTTTAATGGAAATCGTTATGCAATAGAAGCCGCTGAAGTGGCATGTCTTTCCCATCACTCAGATATTCTGGCAATTATATGTCAGGTTTTTTGGGACAGAGGCAGGCAAGGAGTTATTGAGATGACAGGTGATTATCAAATAGGATTTCCCTCTATTAATCCTATTAATCAGTCAATTTTTGATTCTTCTTTTCGATCGGCAGCACTGGAAAAAGAGCAAGAGTTCCCTTCACGCATTGAGGTTATTACTTCCAAAAATCGTTTTCCCCTTATAAAAAGCAGTGAGGAGTTAAGAGGCCAGGTTAGGGGTGAAGCGATCGGGAGGCTTGGATAAGTGGCAGAGATTAGACCTTTTAAGGGTGTCCTTTATAATGAGGATTTGATTACGAACCTTTCTCTGGTTATTGCTCCACCGTATGATGTTATCTCCTCCACAGAACAGGAGCAACTTTATGAGAGAAACGCATATAATATTGTCCGGTTGATTAAAGGTAAGGAATTTCCTGAGGATAATGGTAAAGACAATACTTACACACGAGCTAACCAATATTTTCAAAATTGGTTAAGGGAAAAACTGCTGGTTGAGGACCTGAATGAAGCCATTTATGCATGTCAGGATGAATATAAACTACAAGACGACACTAGGAAAATCAGAAAGGGATTTTTTGCTCTTTTCCGTTTGGAGGATTTTGGTTCAGGGTCAATATACCCTCATGAGAGGACACTTGCCGGACCAAAGGAGAGCAGGTTTCGTCTTATGCAGGCTTGCTCAGCCAATTTCAGCCCTATTTTTAGCCTTTATTCGGATACTGAAAGAAAGGTTGAACAGGTAATGGATGATGTTTTTTCATCTCCCCCTGATATCAGGATTTTGTCCCAGGAAAGGATTCTTCATAGATTGTGGAAGATAACAGATCCTGTGAGTTGTGGGATAATAGTCGAGGCCATGAAAGGACAGAAGATTTTTATTGCGGATGGTCACCATCGTTATGAGACTGCTTTAAATTATCAAAAATTCATGAGAGAAAAAAACGGATTAAGGGACAAAAAACAACCCTATGATTATTGTCTTATGTATTTTGCAAATACAGATGATGAGGGATTGAGTATCCTCCCTTATCACAGGGCGGTTAGGAATCTTTCGTGGGAAGTGTTAGACAATCTGGAAGCCAGATTGAAACCATGGTTTTATATCAAGAGCTTTCATTTTGATGGTATCGCTATTAATGAGGCTACAGCTCGCAAGGATCTAACGATGCAAATGGCCCGCATGGGAGTTAATCGTCCTGTGTTTGGTTTATATATGGGAAAACATAGATATTTCCTTTTGGCCCTTAAACATGATGTAAATATTGAAGAGATCGTGGCCGGAGAAGGTTCAAAGGCATGGAAGCGTCTTGATGTGAATGTTCTTCATGCCCTGATCCTTGAAAAGATATTGGGAATATCATCAAACGATTTTGAAAAAAAAGAGACTCTCGTTTTTGAAGCAGATACGGTTAAAGCTATAAGCCTTGTTAATATGAATACATGTCAGGCAGCGATTTTGGTTAATCCGACAAAAATTGAGCAGGTTAAGAAGGTCGCTTTAAAAGGCGAAAAAATGCCGCAGAAGTCAACTTTTTTCTACCCTAAATTACCATCCGGTCTTATTATTCGCAGGATTTGATTTTTCTTTTCTCTGCATCTTTTCAAGACTTTTGATCAAACCGAATTTATTAATCTTTGCTATTAAATATTGCCAATCCCATCCCTAAATTTATATGCCTAATAATTATATAATGTTGAAAATCCTCAGTTTTTACAAACCCTTAGCTTCGCATATCATCTTGGTACATCTTTTGCAAATTAAATATAATAATATACTTTAAAACAGATTAATATCTAATATTTTCTTATCTTTTTCAGGTCGACAAATCCATAAACGATTTTCCCTCGGACAGTAATTTGTTTTGGGAGATATCTGAGGTTACCTGTTTTTAATCCTTAATATTCAGGAGGAATAAAATGAACCGATAAAGCGGAGAAATGACTTTTTGGCTGATTCATCATTTTTGTTTTAACTTGGAGGGTTAGATTATGTCCCCAAATAACATATGGAAAAAAAATATTTTAATCTTGATTTCGTAAATCTGAGTGTTTTCTTACGAATGTTTAATGTACTTAATACAACTTTTGTTAATGGATTTGTTTTCAATTCTACGGGA
>JBLIRS010000193.1:0-6930 GCA_049472415.1 bacterium
ATTTTTTTTTGAATAGTAAAATTAATATTGTAAAAAAAGATGAATGTAGCAAAACTGCTATTCTGCAAAAGAATAAAAAGGACAAAAATTAATAAAAAAATAAAAAAAAGATTTATAATATTCTATAATAATCATTTTTGCCCAAAATGTGTTTGGCATATATTATGCCTGTTTTATTAAATATATAAGATAACATTTTGAAAAAAATGATTTTTTCCGCTTTGCAAAAGAAATTACAATTTCACTTTTTCTGATTGATTCCAGCGAAAAGATAATAAACAATATAATTATGCTTAAGATTTATTAAAAGAAGGGAGTAAGTCATATGATCAAAAGAGTAGTTTTTTTCATGGTTGTAATCATTGTTATGTTGTCTGCAATTAATATAACAAAAATCGATGCCATGAAAAGATCACTGGGCTTTAATGATGTGCTGAATCCAAAAAATGTATTAAGCTGGCGAACAGAAATTAATGGAAAATACTTTAATGTTGTTGTTGATAGGGAAAATAAGACGGTTACGGTAAAGGGGTCTGTTAGTGATTATTATGAAATGGATTTGGTCAAAAGGCACTTTGATTTGAGGTCGCCATCCGATTATAGAATTATTCATAGAATTGATTTTGCTGATGAATCCACAAGTAATATTGATTTTGCAGATTAATAGGGAGTCGTTAGAAAAAGACTAATATGTTAGTTAAAATATAACAACTTAATTGTTTGATATTATTGCCTTGTTAACAATTGTTAGGATATTAATAACAAGTCTGAGATTTTAATCCAAGAAAAAAATTTTTTCGATATTTAGATTTAGTATGGGAATATCAATTATCAATTGATGAATTTTAAATTCAATATTTTGTAAATAAATAGATAATTATTGTTTCTATATATCATCTGAGCACTTCATTCCATTTAATTTCATTTCTATACATTTAAGTTTTTATAAACTAATAAAAAAATATTTATTATTTAAAAAGACAATCATATTTATTAAAATTTTAATCATTGTTAGGCACATTTCATGCTTAATATAGCATATGGAAGATGAAAGAAATAATAAGATTAAAAAAAAACGATGCATGAAATACAATGTGTTTAAAATCTAGCCTTGAATTGCAAATTATCTTTATCCAATCTGAATATGAGATACACTAAAGAATTAGAGTCCTCCTTTGCCCATTATTTTCTGATTCGTTTTTAAAACGAATTGAGTTTCTTTTGCGTATAATACTGCCTGTAAAAATTAGTTACATAATGAAAAATAGTTTATATGTAATCTTTAATAAATTTGAAAAACATTCTTTTTTCCTAAAAATACGGAGTGATTTTGAATGAAAGGAAAGAAAGAAAATAAAAGACATAATACATTGGAAAATTTTCAAAGAGGTTTTGTTAAGATACAAAATCCGGAAGCCAAAGACAAAAAGTCCCAAAATACTCTCAGACAGGCTTTGCGGGAAGCATACAATGAGCTGGAGAAGCGTGTGGAGGAACGTACCGCCTACTTAATGGTAACGAATAAAAACCTTCAACAGGAGATTAACGAGCGTGTTCGGGCAGAAGGGCTATTGCATTACCGAATTGAATTTGAAAAGCTCATTGCCACCTTGTCTTCAGATTTCATCAAACTTTCATCCGATGAGATTCCTTCTGCCATTAGAAGATCATTACAGACCATCGGAGAATTTTTAGATGTGGATTGCAGTTTTGTATTTTTATTTTCCGAAGATGCAACAAGGATCGATGAAATCTATAAATGGTGCAAAAAGGAAATAAGATTACCCTTGCAGGATCTTAAGGGGTGCTTGATTGCGGATAAATTCCCCTGGCTTCTTGAAAAAATCAAAAGGCATAAAGTATTTCATGTATCTTGTTCCGATGAGTTGCCTTCCGAAGCATGGAAAGAAAAGGAATATTTCAGTAGCCTTGAAATCCAATCGTGCATCATAATCCCTTTGTTTTTGGGAGCTTTTTTCATTGGATTCGTCGGTTTTAATTCCATTCGGACAAAAAAGATATGGGAAGTCGACATACTTGAATTGCTCAGAATCATTGGAGAAATTTTTGTTAATGCCATAGGGCGCAAGAAGAAAGAACTCTATAAGGGAGAGTATCAGGATGGAATTGAAAAAAGGTATCATGAATCAGAAGAAGAAGCGGACCGCCCATCTTTCGATAAAAAGATCACTTGTGCCGGACAAGAAAAAGAACTTCGGGACACATTAAAAAAACAAGTGAAACTTAAGGAACATATCCTTGAAATTGCGGCGGAAGGGTTCTTTGTGACAGACGCGGAAGGAAACATTCTCGATGCTAGCACTTATATTCTTAATCTCCTGGGATACTCAGCGGAAGAAATGCTTTCTATGAAAATTGAAGATATTGAAGTTCAAAAAATCCCTGGGAATTTTAAGGGAAATGGGGACAGGAATGGGATTAAAAGGTTAGATACTCTATATCGACGGAAGAATGGAAAAATACTTCCGGTAAATATCTCTTCAAGTCCCTTCTCGTATGGAAAAGACACATTCTTTATATTTTCCGTATTTGATATCTCGGAGGATGAACAAGCGGAAAAAGAAATGCAATTTCTATCCAATGCCGTGGATCAGAGCACGGATGGTATTGCCTTTGTCAGTTTGGATGGATATTTTCTCTCTGCTAATGGAGTGTTTGCCGATATTCACGGTTATAACCCAAAAGAGCTAATCAATAAGCATACATCCATTTTTTACCCCCTTTCATTGAATGACTATTTAGAGGCAATTGATTCTGAAATGAAGTCTAAAGGAGAGTTTAAGGGTGAGGTTTGGCATGCCAGGAAAGATAAAACAATGTTTCCTGCGGCAGTCCGTAAATCTCTAATACTAGATAAAACCAAAAATCCAATAGGTTATGTTATGATAGTTAATGACATTTCTCAAAAAAGGAAGCTGAATAAGAGTATCCCGGAATATGTGGATACGGAAAAGGTCCTTATAAATGCATTTACCGAATCACTTATTTTGATAGATAAAGACGGGATTATTCTCGGACTAAACGAAAAGGCCGCAGATGGTTTAGGTAAAAGCTTCGATGAGTTGTTAAATCAGTCACTTTATGATTTTATTCCTCCGAGACTGGCATTGTCTAATAAAGAAAAGATTGATAAGGCCGTTAAATCTAAAAGGCCTGTCTTTTCCAATGAAGGGATTGGTAAAAGCAAGGTTGATACCAGTTACTATCCGATTTCGGATGAAAATGGCAAGGTTGTAAAAGTTGTCGTAATTTGCCGGAAAATGCAAGGATATGATGAGCGTAAAAATGTTTTATTCGAACAAAATGATGACATTTTAAATATTCAGGAAATGGATATTGATAAGTATTCGGCTGAACAGGCTGTTGAAAAGAGGGAAAAGACATTTAAGGATCTTTTTATAACAAAACATAATCACATTCAAGGTGAATGTAATTCTTGCTTTGAGGGCATAATTAGCAGGAATTCCAAGATTTGGGAGCTTTTTGAGATCCTTCCGTCGATTGCTGAAAGCGTAAGTACGGTCCTGATCCAGGGGGAGAGCGGAACAGGAAAGTATCTGTTTGCAAGCGCCATTCATAATCTGAGTCCACGTAATAATAAACCCTTTATTACTGTGAATTGTGGGGCACTTCCCGAGACTTTGCTGGAGTCTGAGTTGTTTGGTTATAAAGCAGGCGCCTTTACTGACGCCAGGAAAGACAAGCCGGGTCGTTTTGCTTTGGCAGAAGGCGGGACCCTGTTTCTGGATGAAATCGGAGACATCTCGCCCGCCATGCAAGTACGCCTTTTGCGTTTTTTACAGGAGAGGGTTTATGAACCTTTAGGTTCCATAAAATCAATCAAGGCGGATGTCAGGATAATTTCCGCTACCAATAAAGATCTGGAAATTCTTGTTAAGGAAGGTACGTTTAGAGATGATCTCTTCTATCGAATTAATGTAGTCAGGTTGGATCTTCCCCCATTACGTGAGCGTCTGGACGATGTCCCTCTTTTGATAGCGGATATTTTAGATAAGCTTAACAAACAGAACGGGAAAAAGGTGGATGGTATTACCGAGGAGGCACTGATGTGCCTGCTCTCTTATGATTATCCAGGAAATGTGCGGGAATTGGAAAATATTATAGAAGGGGCGACAGTGCTTTGTAAATCAGGGCAAATTTTACCTAAACATTTACCGAAACACCTCAATTCTTCTCTTGACATCATTTGCACATCTTCACCTATTCAAAAAATAGAAGCTGCTTTTTTAATGAATGTCCTGAAACAAAACAATTGGAACCGTGTTAAGACAGCCCGCCAGCTCGGAATTCATAAAACAACGCTTTTCAGAAAAATAAAGTCACTGGGAATAAAGATTCCGGCCTCTGGAAAGGAATCCGGTCCCGTACCTACTCAAAAAACGTGTGGTTTTGGAGCAGGTAATGCAAATTGCAAATTGCAAAATGAAAAATGAAAATTTAAGGAATACATTATTTTGCATTTTAAAATTTGCATTTTGCAATTTGCAATTTTTCACAAGTTACCAATGGGATTTTGAGAAGTTACCCGGTCCTGAATCAAAGGTTTGAATTTAAAGGATGCCTTTTTACAGGGGGAAATAAAAATGATCATAGAGAAAATAAAAAAGAAAATTTTAAAGAAATCGAACTCTTATTTTCTTCTGCCTATTGAAGAGGCAGAGCCTTATTATGGATATTTAGTGTCACGGTATAGTGATCGAATAAATCCATTTAAAAGGCTTATCAATAAAACCGATTTGGATTTGAAGAAATCTTCTATGTCTTGCAGTGATTCACAAATAAAACTCTCCATGAATCAATTCCATATTTTAAGATATTTCAGACAAAATTCGGCTTACTTTAATAAGTCAAAGAATTTATCTTTTTTGTGGAATTTCAGAAATAATAAGTACTGATTGATTAGTAAAATGTAATTTCGTTGTCCTCAATGTCGCAATTGGAATATTTAGGTTTATTTATTAAAGTATTTTGAAAGAAATGATTGTCAAAATATATCTCAAAAAAAAGCGGCGTAGAATTTAGTATTAATATTTTCTACGCCGCTTTCAGAATTATCATCATCATAACCCATAACCGTAAGTATTTTAGTTTAACTGATTCAGCGCTATCTGATGTCTATAACATATAATCCATTTTTTCTCCTTATATCCGAAAGTAAACTGCACAAAGGGGTTATATGAGATAAATATTTAGCACCAACACCAGACTGTCCCTCCATTTATAACACAACATGGGCTATGGCCCGGTTTAGAGAGTATTGTAAGAGAAGTTACATTATCTATAGTTCCATTACTCGTCCAGTCCACACCGAGATTTTTCTTTACCGGACGCAATATGTTACCGTTATGGTCTCTAGGTTCCACATCGATTACCTTTCCTTGCTCATCCAAAGTTAACATTACTTTATACATTTTTATTTCCTCCTTTTTAAATAATGAAGCTAAAATTGTTAAACATTAAACTTGAAACTTGTCAAAAGCCGATGAGATGTCTTAATAAGTGTTACATTTATCACCCCCTTCCCTTTTGAACCTGATTTATTATGGCACCCCCCCTGATTCATTAATTATTTTAAAAGCCAATCGTAAATCTGGCCAAAATCAATCGCTTTGGATATACCAACGGATGGGCCAGGTCCATATTTTGATATTTAAATTTTTGGTCGAATATATTTTTCCCTTCTATACTGAAAAAGCCCGATCGTTCGGGAAATCGAAGCCTGATAGAGGCATCAACGACCCAGAAATCATCCTCTCCCGTTGTTATCCCATATGTTTTATTGCCAAATTCGCCCTTTTGGTCAAAGTATGTTAATTTCAATCTGGCACTGAATCCCGATGGATGAAAGAAGTTTATTCCAAATGGAAATTGATGTGTTCTAACATATACTACTTCTAATGGCAAAGGGTCATTTGGATTCATCTCAAAACGATCAAAATTGTATTCCGTGCTTAATGCCAGCCAGTACAAGGGAGTCCAGTAAAGATAAATTCTATCGAATCTTTCATTTACATTTGCTTCTAATTCATATGCATTTGATGTGCCAAAATTTATGGGCGCCTTTATATCCCGTTTAGAAAATTCCATACCTCCATACAACCACTTAAAGATTTTTTGATCGAATCCAATTCCATAACGCCAGGATTTAGTTGTATCAAAGTCATCAAAGAACTGATTGAATCCTGCTATCTGAGTAGGTTCCAGGGTTTGGTTTGAAATAAGTGTTCTTTTTAAAACTCTAAATCCGGCTGCACGAAAAGTGGTGCCGGAAAATGGATTCCATGTTAATCCCAGTTTAGGATTAAACTGGTCAATATTAATAATTGAGGACTTGTTAAGCGGATCATCTTGTTTAATAGAATCTTTTTTCAAAAAGTCAGCGCTTCCTCCAACTGTCCATGAGAATTTTTGAGGATAGTTGATATTGGAATATATATAGAGATTGATATGTCTAATCTTTATTTCCTCATCGGGAATGTCTGCAACATATGGAGGGATAGGCTGGGGAAAAAACATAACAAGGGTTTTTTTATCTTTTTCATCCAGTTTGAAATATCCTATACCGGAAGTAAAAATCAATCTTTCAGAAACAAATGAATGCCGGACTTCATGTAAGTAACCCTCGTCATTTTTTATCCAATCGTATTTCACGTTATCAAATTGATGTGCGCCCAAATCTGCTTCACGGTAAATAAATGATCCAATAAGATTGGAATTGGGCGAGAATTTATGATGTAAGCCCAATCGGATAGATTTTGTATTGTCATCATCCCTTTTGGTAGGAGAAAAGTTATCCGGATTAAAGCTAAGTATGATATCGCCGTTTTCAGTTTCACTCTTCCTTAATTCAGCCTGGATACTTGTTTTATGAGAAAGACTTATCTGTGT
>JBLIRS010000194.1:0-6910 GCA_049472415.1 bacterium
ATGATTAAATAGGAATAAGCTGATAAATTTTATAAGATATCTTATTTTTTGAGCTTATTAGCTAAATTTCATTACTACACTCCTTTTCATTTAAAGATTTAAACCTTCCTCAAATATTTATAAATTTGAGAACCCATATGATGAAATAATTCCTAGCAGAATTCTGAATCCGGTTCAATAAGTCGAGTTAAGGAAAGCATCACACAAAAAGCGCTTTAATGAGAAATTATATAACTAAAATCCGCAAGATTTTCTTTAATATTAACAAAGTATTTGCTCGAAGGGCAAAAACTTATTTACTATATATTAATATATTAATATGTCTGTGTCAAGAAAATTATTTCAAAACTGGTTTTGTATATTGACCAAAAATTCAGTCTTTGGTATTATAGTAAAATATAATTAATTATTGAATTAACTTTAATTTTTAAGGCTTTGAGAAATATCTTTGGCATTTTGGGAAAAAAGAGCAAAAAGCTATTCTGTTTTTTTATATCCTGAAAGATATTCCAATTAAAAAACTCATTGAAATTATTAAATGGAGATTTTCATGCCTAAAAAAAATGAGCCTCTATCGATAGGTGGTCCTCCCCGATTGATTGCATGGGAGTTAACCCAATCCTGTAATCTTCGGTGTATTCACTGCCGGGCATCTGCAACGGAAGGAAGATCCGGAGAAGAGCTCTCTACAGCCGAGGCGGAAAGATTTATAGATTCCCTGTCTGAAGTCGGCCGTCCGATTATAATCCTGACAGGCGGAGAACCTCTTATGAGAGAGGATGTTTTTGCCCTGGCGCGAAAGGCAACCGAGTCCGGTTTAAGGGTCGTGTTGGCTACCAATGGCACAATGATCGACAGCGCCATAGCACGGGAAATAGTGGCCTCTGGTATCAAGCGGGTAAGCATAAGCCTGGATGGACCGGACGCCTCTTCACATGATAATTTCCGCGGTATTTCCGGTGCGTTTGATCTGGCCATAAATGGTATTGAAGAGCTGAAGAAAGCAGGTATGGAGTTTCAGATAAATACTACTATTACAAAAAGGAATAGCCACCAGATACAAGCTATGGCCGATTTAGCAATCCGTTTGGGTGCCAGAGCCCTCCACATTTTCCTCCTCGTACCAACGGGAAGGGGTAAGGATCTGGCCAATGAGGCAATTTCCGCTGTTGAGTATGAAAGGGTGCTCCATGAATTTTATGATCTCTCACAGCTAATGCCTTTGGAAATGAAGGCCACCTGCGCCCCACATTATTATCGTATAGTCAGCCAGAAAGAAAAAGGAAAACCGGCAGGAAGTATATCACCACATGGCAGTAAGCACGGTTTGTCTGCCATGACCAGGGGGTGCCTTGGAGGTACCGGTTTCTGTTTTATTTCCTTTAAGGGCGATGTCTGCCCGTGTGGATATCTGCCAATTGTTGCAGGTAATATTCGTGAACAGAGTTTTAAGCAGATCTGGTATAATGCGCCTCTCTTCCAGGACCTAAGGGATCTTTCCAAATTAAAGGGGAAATGCGGCAGGTGTGAGTACAATATGGTATGCGGAGGGTGTCGTGCCAGGGCTTACAACCAGAAAGGGGATTACTTAGAGGAGGAACCGCTCTGTGTATATCAGCCTCATGGGGAAAAGAATGCAGGAAAATAGTATTTTGAGTTTTCTCCAAAAACCTGCGCGCTACCTCGGAGGCGAGACCAATTCCTGTGCCAAGGACCCTTCAAAGGTTGAAATAAGGTTTGCGCTTGCGTTCCCGGATCTCTATGAGATAGGAGAGTCGAATCTTGCCCTTAAGATCCTCTATAATATATTGAATAGCAAGCCTCACATCTGGGCGGAACGGGTTTATGCGCCTTCCAGGGACACAGAAGCGTTTTTAGGGCAAAGATCGGTTTCCCTTAAAAGCCTGGAGTCAGGAACACCTGTCAACGAATTCGATTTTCTTGGTATTACACTTCCATCCGAGCTTTGCTATACCAATATATTAACCATACTTGCATCAAGCAGGATACCCCTGCGCTCTATTGACAGGGATATTCATTCACCCCTGGTAATAGGGGGAGGCCCCGGAGCAGTCAATCCGGAGCCTCTAGCGGATTTTTTTGATCTTTTTGTATTGGGAGACGGCGAGGAGGTCATCCTGGAGATTACAAAACACTGGCTTGAAGTAAAAGACAGCATAAGAGACAGAAGGGAATTAATCGAATCCTTTCATAATATTAATGGAGTATATGTGCCTCATTTATTCGAGCCTGAATATAATTGTGACGGAACAGTAAAAAAGATTTTGACATATGATTCTAAAAGCCATCTTGTCTCCAGACGTTTGATATATGAACTGGACAACGCACCCTATTTCGAATCGCAGATCGTCCCTTCCATAAGCACGATTCATGACAGGATTGCTGTCGAGATTGCGAGGGGATGTACAAGAGGTTGCAGGTTCTGCCAGGCAGGTATGATCTACAGGCCCCCAAGGGAGAGGTCTAAAGACAAGATAAGGGAACTTGCCAATAGGCTTTTATGTTCCACAGGCTTCGAAGAGGTGTCATTACTCTCCCTCAGCTCAGGTGACTATAGCTGCCTCGGGGAACTAATAAACCAGTTGCGTGAAGATGAGCCGGGCATAGGGCCGGTTGTCCTTTCACTTCCTTCCCTAAGACCTGACAGACTTCCCCCTGATGTATTAAAACGTCTAAGGGAAGGCAGAAAACCCGGATTCACCTTTGCCCCTGAAGCCGGCTCCGAAAGAATGCGAAAGGTTATAAACAAGGGGATTACAGGTGATGAGATACTTGCCATGGCGGAGCAGGTTTTCATGGCCGGCTGGGATGCAATGAAGCTTTATTTCATGATAGGTTTGCCAACCGAGACCGAATCCGACCTTATGGAAATCTGTAACCTGGTACGGAAAATAAGCTCTATCGGAAAAAGGATCTTAAAAAAGAGACTGAGGCTGAATATTACAATCTCTCCCCTGGTTCCGAAGCCGCATACCCCTTTTCAGTGGCTTCCTCAGGACACAATAGAAACGCTAAAAGAGAAACAAGCGTTTTTACAAAGAAGATTGGCCAGCGGTTCCGTTCATCTTAAATGCCATACGCCTGAACTGAGCTTTATTGAGGCTGTGCTGGCGAGAGGAGACCGCCGTATTGCCGGGGTCCTTGAAGAGGCATGGAAACTGGGGGCCAGATTTGATCAGTGGGGAGAGCATTTTGACTTTTCAATATGGAAAGAGGCATTCAAAATAACAGGGATCGACCCGTCCTTTTATACGAACCGAAAACGTGATCTCAATGAGACCTTGCCCTGGTCACACCTATCTATGGGGATCGATGAAAAGTTTCTCAAACTGGAATACGAAAAGGCTCTGGCAGAGAGAGATACACCGGACTGCCGGGCAGGGGGCTGTCACAATTGCGGGGCATGTACTAATGATTTAAGATCGAGGGTTGAAAGGATCTGGGCGGAGCCTTTAAATAACAAAGACAGGAGTGAGAAACCTGTTTTTCAGACAAAGCCGGTTTCTCCCTTTTTAAAGCCCGATTTGAAAATTGGTCAAACAAGATTGAAGGTGCGTTTTAAATTCTCAAAAACAGGACGGGCTGTCTTTCTATCCCACCTGGATTTAATCCGCATAATAAATCTGGCCGCAAGGAGAGCCAGATTGCCTGTGGCATATTCCCAGGGATTTCATCCCGCTCCCAGGATATCTTTTGGCCCTGCCCTGGCTTTAGGTATGGAGGGACATGCTGAATATATGGACATGGATCTGACTCAGGATGTGGCCATACAGGAACTCGTCGAAACTCTTAACCGCCAGCTTCCTGAGGGAATAAATCTGCTTGAGGCACAACGTATCACAGGTAAGGCCCGGTCGCTTATGAGCATAATAAATGAGGCTGAATATCATGTCTTTTTTCCTGAAGAGGTAATGAAGAAAATTGGTTCGATTGATGATCATCTTGATCTTATAAAAAAAACCATGAAAAGGCCTTCGATTTATTATACGTGTGAAAGGAAGAATGGGCCGAAGGAGATGGATATTCGTCCATTTATAAAGGAAATAAATTGCTTTCAAGACGGGAATTTCGTACATATCTCACTCAGGTTAAAAATGACCCCCAATCAGAATATCCGTCCCCGGGAGGTTTTGGAAGCCATTTATGGAAAAATGGCTGAAGAATGGAACGGCCTCATTAAAATATCGAGGGTGGGACTCTTCGCCTCTCGTGATAATGAAGATAAAATCCCTGAAAATAAACATGAAAATAATAAGAATAATATCTCTCACATCACGGATCCGGTATTTATGGCCTGAATATGCAGACCTCCCCTCTTTATTTAAGTCTCTCGGAACACGAATGGTCCGAAAAGATCCGGATAGCGAAATCCTTACTGTCAGATTGCAGATGCTGTCCCCGCGAATGTCATGTCAATAGGGCCGTTGGTGAAAAGGGCGCCTGTGGAGCAGGATCAGAAATAGTTGTCGCCTCTGCAGATTCCCATTTCGGAGAGGAACCCCCCATATCCGGATGGGGCGGATCGGGGACGATTTTTTTTACCTATTGCACCATGAAATGTGTCTACTGCCAGAACTATCCTTTTAGCCAGCGCGGGCAGGGAAGATCCAGAAGCATTGAGGATCTGGCGTCTCTTATGACTTCCCTTCAGAAAAAGGGGTGCCATAACATTAATCTTGTCACTCCATCCCATTTTATACCTCAAATAATCCCAGGCTTGCGAAAAGCCCTTGATCTTGGGCTAAAAATTCCAATCGTATATAACACAAGCGGTTTTGAAAGCTCAGAGGTCCTTTCACTGATCGAGAATATTGTGGATATCTATCTGGCAGATATGCGGTATAGCCATCCTGATATGAGTGCCAGATATTCAGGGGTAAAGGATTATCCTAAAGTTAACCGGGATGCCATTAAAAAGATGTATAATCAGGTAGGTCTTCTAGCATTGCAGGAAGATGGTATAGCCTGGAGAGGGCTCATAATAAGACATCTTGTCCTTCCGAACCGAATTGCCGGAAGCAGGCAAATTTTCAAATTCATTGCAAAGGAGCTGTCGGAAAAGGTTCCCATTAGCCTTATGAGCCAGTATTATCCCGCTCATCTTGCATCAAAATACCCAGAATTGAACAGGCGGATTACCCCTGAGGAATACGAAGAGACAATCAATTGGCTGGAAGAATTCGGGCTGGATGAAGGATGGATTCAGGAAATAGGGCATTAGGGCGAATAGAAGATATGAGTCATAAGTGTCTGAGGCTGAAGGAATAAGTGCGCTAAAGTGCCTAAAGTGTCAAGTGCCTAAAGTTAAAAAAAGGAAGTGCCCAAAATGGCAAATATAAAGACGCATCACATCATGAACATCATCCATCAACTTACGATTTTAAGCTTTTGACACTTTAAATGCCTTATGATATGTTAAATTTAACTTTAAACTCTGATTATATGAGGATTTAAGAAATTTTTGAGAGACAGATTTTGTTTTTAAAGATTACTTATTACGGGGAAATTTTAAACTCGACTTATAGATCTTAAATTAACGTAAATGGTCATTATTATCAGGTAAAATATACCTGATAATAAGGGAATTTTAAACTTATCAGGTAAAATTGACCTGATAAAAAATTATCAGGAACTTTTTACCTGATAACAGGCTAAAAAGGGGATTATCAGGTAAAAACGGCCTGATAATCATATGGTTCGGCTAACCATAAACAAAGAGAAAATAAGATTAGTCAGGGGGCACAATGATTAAAATCCATCTTGCACAGATATATTACAACACCGCATACTATGATCCCCCCATTGATTACTTGGAAGAGCCCGTTGCTTTTGATGAAAATAACAAATCTTTGGGTAGGTTACGCTCTCTTGAAAGAATAGAGGAGTATCTTGTTAAATCGAAAAGCTCATACATCGAACATATTCGTTTAAAACTATTGGATATTGCTAATTGGTCCGGCAATAACTCGTGCCACCTACTTGTCTTTCCCGAGTATTCTGTCCCTCCACAACTCCTTCTGGATCTACGAAAATTGGCCCAAAAGCATTCTATGATTATAGTTGCAGGAACTCATCGTGTGCAGGCCGGACCTAATGCGGAATCCATTTATCGTGAGTTACAAATCTATGAAGATAAGGATTTTATCGGGTGCGCCTGTAGCCCTATATTTTGTCCTGATGGAGCAGTTCTTATCGCAAAGAAGATTAAGAAATCAAAATGGGAACCTAACCTGGCAATATCGAAAAAGGAACCAAAATCGTATCAGCTTCAATGTAAAGGGCAGACAATATCTATTTCTGTAATTCCATGTATTGACAGTCTCCATCCGGACGTTATCGGCCCGCTCTTATCAAATAAGGCGCAAAGGCCGAACATCATAGTGTGCCCTTCAGAATCAGCGTCTACATCATTATTTGACTCAACAGCTAATCTTTTTGCATCACAAGACATTTTATTTTGCTACGTAAATACATCTGATTCTGGTGGAACATTTTTCAACATCCCAGATAGTTGGAGGCCCTATCTAAAGGGATATTCACATTTTTACGAGAAATTGCCATCAAAGACTGAAGCAATATTGGAATTGGTGTTAAAAACAGACTGTTTTTTCACAAAAAGAGGCTCACTTAATCCTACTCCAATTTGCTATCATCCGTTTCCTTATCCAGTTGTTTATGCAAAGGAGAGCAGATGGCTGGATGATGTTGAGAAATTGAAAGTGGATCTAATTGAATTGCTGAAAACAACAGATACAGTTACGGCTATTGAGTGGATTGACCTGTTTTTGTCAGAAAACTTTTCGAAACTTCCTAACCACGTTGGATTTAATCTAAAATATATTAGACATAATATTTTGCCGTTATTCGACGGAAGCATTGATGCTATTGA
>JBLIRS010000195.1:0-6883 GCA_049472415.1 bacterium
TTCATCCAGCTTGCCTTCGCATAACAGTTTTTTTCCCTTTTCATATTCAGCTTCCTGGGCAGGCTCAAGCGACCATGTTTTAGGTAGATATGCTAGGATCACAACACATATGATACTTACGATAATTAAAAAATGCTTATGTTTTAAATATCTCATCCCTAATAACCTCCTTAAAAAAATTGTCCCCATTTCTTTTTATTAATTGAGGGTTTGGATTTTGTTTTTTGGATATTATTTCTTCAAAAAAATTTATCTAAATCCCATGTGACAGCCCATATTATGGATTGATAGGGAATAGAAGGATAAATATTATTTGTCTAAAAGCATATAAAAAACCCACAAAAAAAGCAATGTCTGATATATTACATGGCTGGCTGTTGACTGATCCCTATTTAATGCTCAGGGTGTACGGGTAAGTAATATTTTTGCTTTTTCCCCTGATTGATGCTAAATTTTTTCTTTTTTAAAATGATCAAATTGTAAAAATGATAAAATCATAAAATCTTTTTCGTTCTTTTTAAAAATTATTCTAAGAACATTACATTTAAAAGAAAGAAAAAGAAATAAGAAAAATAATGACATTTAAGAGGAATAGAGATGCCATCGGCTGATATCGGGATTATCGGGGCAGGGATAGGCGGCTTGGTGTGCGCCGCAAAGCTCGCGAAAGAAGGATTTGAAGTCGCGATATTTGAAAAGGAGTCCGAACCAGGCGGTTACTGCCGCAGTTTTACACGTGACGGGTTCACCTTCGATGCCTGCGTTGACTCGATCGGTGAATTCGGGCCCGGAGGTGTGATTACAGACATCCTGTCGGATCTTGGAATCAATGTGGAGCTTGTCCCTCTCAATCCTGTTCGTTTTAATGTGTACCCTGATCACAGGGTTGCTATCCCTCCTGATTCACTGGAGTATCAAAAAATCCTGAAGGACCTGTTCCCTGACAACTCCTTACAAATTGAAACATTATTCAAATTGATGAATTCCATTTACCGTGTCTCTATGAATAGTATTTTAAGGAAAAGGGATTTTTCATCCGAAGATCTAAAGGCGGCGTTGCCCTTAAAGGCAAAAACAGTATCCGAAGTTATGGTTGATGTTGGATTGAGGCATCCCCTAACCTCGGTGCTTTCAAATTATTGCACCTTTTTGGGACTGCCACCTTCGGACCTTTCATTCTGGTCATTGAGCAATCTTCTGGTCAGCTATCTAAAGGGCGCGGTGAGGATTAAAGGGGGAATACAAAATCTGGCCCGAGGACTGGCGGAGAGGATAGAGGGATTCGGAGGAAGGATATTATATTTGAATAAAATAGACCATATCGGTATAATAAATAGCCATGCCGTTTATATCATGAATTCATCGGGTGAAACCTTCGACATCGGAAGGCATTTGGTCTCAAATATAGATGTCCTCGATCTGTTCCAAAAAAGGATTGATAAACGGTATTTGCTTTCGAATTTTTGTTCAAAGCTAAAAAGGCTAAATATTTCTTCATCCTTTTTTATTGTATACATAGGCACAGGTTTCGATTTCAGGAAATTTTCAGAATACAGCAGCATAGGGTATTTTCCGACTTACAATATGGAGAATGTCTGTTTTAGCTATACAGGAGAAAATTCCATCGGGGAGCTGAATTTAGGGATAGCGGTACCAAGCATTGACGACCCTGATCTGGCCCCTCCGGGTAAGAATACTATGATCATTCATCTGCCTGTTGGAACAAAGAATCCGGCACTGATGGAGAAGGAAAAGGGTAAGATTGCGGATAACCTGATCCGGCAATGTGAAGGGCTTTTTCCCGGTATTTCGAAGAAGATTGATACATTGGCCATAGCGACCCCCTTGACCCTTGAAAGGATATCCGGAAATCATCTGGGATCTGCCTATGGTTGGGAGCATTCCCCGGCCCGGATGCGGTTGATGAATGAGATAAATTTTCCTTTTAAAAACATGAGCATCGTGGGCCACTGGGCCAGGCTGGGGGGTGGGGTGATACCAGCCATGCTTACAGGATATCTTGCCGCCAGGAAGATTGTCGAGAGGGAAAATGGAACTGCAGGAAAAGATTAAGGAATTCATTATAAATACATTAAGACTGGATATGACACCGGAAGAGATCGGAAACGATACGCCGCTTTTCGGGGAATCAGGACTGGGCCTCGATTCAATCGACGCGCTTGAGCTGATCGTCAACCTGGAGAAAAAATTTCATATAAAGATCACGGATAACATTCAGGGTGAGAATGTTTTATCCTCCGTGAGCACGATAGCTGAATTTATAACGAGCACCGGTGAAGAAGTTCAAACAGGATAATATAAGTTTTAATATAAATTTAATAGAATAATATAAGAGATAATATAATAGGGATATGCCTAATCTTATAGACGCGATCAAAAAAAAGGCCTCCTTGCAACTGGCGGATCTTTTTTTACATCTCGGCGGTCAATTTTCCAATCAAGCCCTGCTCAGAATACTCGACCTGTTCTCCATGACCATCAATGACAGCGGCTATCAGGATGGTTTCAGATACATTCGCTTCCTGATCAAGAATAATCACGGTTGTGTATCCGCTGCAAGGCGTTTGATCCGCGAGCTTAATCCGCAGGTACGTAAAAAAATAATAGAGAATTTTTTTATCGGATCCATCCTGGAAGGATATCAAAAACGATATCAATTCTGGGAGAAGTATGGATTCGCGCCTCCTGTGTCCCTCCTCATGAGCCCGACTCAGCGCTGCAATCTCAATTGTACCGGATGCTTTGCCTCTGAATATGAAAGGTCCCCTTCATTGTCTATGGAGATCATGGATAAAATCATAAATGAGGCAAAAAGTATCGGAACATATCAGATTACCCTGCTGGGTGGAGAACCCCTTCTGAGGATTCAGGAATTGCTGACATTGTTTGAAAACCACCCTGATATAGCCTTTCAGGTTTTCACAAACGGTCTGTTGATGAATAAGGATACCGCCTTTGCACTGGCCAATTTGGGAAATGTGGCCATCTCCTTAAGCATTGAAGGCTTTCAGCGGGAGACGGATGCCAGAAGAGGCGAGGGAAGCTTTGACGCGGTGCTTCAGGCCATGGATTGCCTGAGAAAAGCCGGGGTCTTATCTGCCTTTTCAGTTACAGTAACAAGGCAGAATCTGGAAGTTGTTACCTCGGATGAATTTATCAAGAAGATGATTGATAAAGGATGCATCTATGGCTGGTATTTTTTGTATCTTCCCGTTGGCGGATGTCCGACCGCCTCCTCCATGCCGACGCCAAACGAACGGAAGATATTGCGGGAACGGATAATCAACCTTCGCAGGAGACATCCCATTCTTCTGGTGGATTTCTGGCATGATGGAAAGATAACGCACGGATGCATGGCAGGCGGAAGAAAATATCTCCACATAAACGCCAATGGAGACGTAGAACCTTGCGTGTTCACGCATTTCGCGGTGGACAACATTAATGAAAAATCCCTGATCGAGGTTTTACAATCACCATTTTTTAATGAGATAAGGAGTCGAGTAGGAGAAGAGAAGAATCTGCTTCGTCCCTGTATGATTATAGATAAGCCTGAAGTCCTTCGGGAGACCGTAAAGAAACACCAGGCCTATCCCACAAGTGCCCGCGCTTTTACATTATTGGAGGAGTTTAAAGAACATCTGGATACTTACTCTTCTGCCTACAAAAAGATTGCGGATGAAATCTGGTACGGTCCCGGGCAATAGGTCCAGGTCTATCCTGGTTACGGATGGATATTGGAGAAAGACCCTGGCTATAATAAGGGCCCTCGGGAAAGAGGGTATTTCTCTAAGCGTAGGGGAAAGGACCTCCCTGGCCCCAACCTTTTTCTCCAGGTATGTGTCCAGGCGGATAATTTATCCATCACCCAAAAAACGTCCTGAAGAATTCCTGTCTTTCCTCCTGGATCTGGTAAAAAAAAGAAGGTTTGATCTCATCCTTACACCGGAGGAGTTTACCTCCATATTGCTTGCGAGGCACAGAAACGCCTTTGAGCCTTATACAGCGGTTCCCCTGCCTTCCGTAGAAGCCCTTGAATTGGCTTCGGATAAACTCAGACTGATCAGACATGCTGAAGACATAGGGATACCATGCCCCAAAACCTTTTATCCAAAAAATAATCAGGACCTCCATGCAATAGCCGGAAATATCGATTTCCCAGCCGTGATAAAGCCCAGGCATGGGACAGGGGCTTATGGTGTGCGATATGTCAATAATAAAAGTGAATTACTGGATCAGTATCCGGTTGTATGTAAAAGATTTTCCAGGCCCATGATACAGGAATTTATTCCCGGCAGACAAAGGATGTTCGGGGTTTCGTTATTGTTTAATCATGGCCTGGTCCCAAGGGCCTGTTTTGTGCACAGGAAAGTCAGGGAATTCCCTGTGCAGGGCGGGGCCAGCACCTTGAGAGAATCAGTGGAATTCCCCTATCTTTTGGATCTGTCTGTTGAATTATTAAAATCTCTTAAGTGGTACGGCATAGCCAATGTTGAGTTTAAGCTGGACCCAAGGGACGGAAGGCCGAAGCTGATGGAATTGAATCCCCGTTTCTGGGGATCATTACATCTTGCCATAAAGGCCGGAGTCAATTTCCCTTATCTATTATACAGGATGGTGACCGAGGGGGATGTTGAGCCGGTATTTCATTATAAGACGGGTATTCGCTGCAGATGGCTATTTTACGGAGATCTTCTCTGCTTTTTATCCAAATTGCGGCAAAAACGATGGGACTGGGATTTTTTTCGTTTCCTTGAGCCTACAACATCGTCCCTGGAGATTATGGATTGGGATGATCCTTTGCCGTTTTTCGGGACATTGTTGTCATGGCTCGCGTTTCCATTTGATCGAAACCTGATAAAAAATATTTTTCATTAGAATCTGATATGAATACACGATTTAAACATCCTTTGAATAAGCCTTCAGTATATAAATGGGGGATATATTCTACCAGGCATCTGCCTGTTTCTTTTATTTATTTTTTCGCAATATGTTTGGCTGAGCTTAATTATTGGATTTTAAAAAGACAGCGTCAGAATGTGGAGCAGAATATCAGAAAAATTTTCCCAGCACAGGAGTGGAAGGTTAAAAGGATTACCCGGCGATTATTCAGGAATTATGCAAGGTATCTGGTGGATTATGCCCGATTTTATTATCTGAATTCAAAACAGCTAAAAAATGCCATTCCCTCTATCGAAGGTTTGGAATATTTTCATCAGGCAGTGGATAGGGGAAAGGGGATATTGTTATTGACCGCCCATCTGGGAAACTGGGAATTAGGTTCCCTTTTCTTCAGCCATTTAGGTATACCGGTAAATGTCGTAACACTTCCTGACGAGGACAGGCATGTCCATAAGATACGCCAGCAGTATCGT
Organism: bacterium; assembly: GCA_049472415.1. Classification (GTDB taxonomy): domain Bacteria; phylum SZUA-182; class SZUA-182; order DTGQ01; family JAFGSM01; genus JBLIRM01. Next base: position 5,394 of record JBLIRS010000195.1, read on the forward strand.
CTCGGACATAAAATAAGGACCATAACAATAGAGCATTCACCGCTGGATGGACTGTGGAAGATCCTGCAGGCATTGAAACGAAATGAATTGGTGGCCATGCTTGTTGATAGATATCTGAGAGAAGGCGGTGAGTTGATAGATTTTTTTCAAGGCAAGGCCTATTTCCCCAAAGGGATTGTTTATCTGGCACAAATCAGCGGTGCTACTGTTTTGCCTGCCTTTGTAGTCAGGAATAAAGACTCGAATTATCAGGGTATTATATGTAAGCCTTTGATCTTAGACGAAAACTATGATAAAAAAGTCTCACAGGAGTATGTTCGAAAAAATCTTCGCCGGATTGCCCTATCATTCGAAGTCGTAATACGCAGATTCCCGGATCAGTGGTATAATTTTGAAACCATTTGGAATAATAGTAGTAATAATCTAAACACATAAATTAAATATGCTGCCCGATACTTTATTTAATATAAGATGGAATAATAGAAACAGCCTTTTGAATGTCCGCTGCAATCAGTGCAGGTCTTCCAGATCCCATCTGATCAACATCGAAAATGGCTTTAAAATCGTAAAATGCTGCGATTGCGGGCTTGTTTACGTAAATCCTCAACCGGAGGAAAAGGATCTGATGGAGTTTTATCAGCACTATTTTCCCGAAGATCAGGGGTCTCCCCTCAGGTGGGAGCGGATGATGGGTCCTGTTTTCAATGAGGTCCATCAGTATATATCACGTAACTATTCAAAGGGGCGCTTGCTGGATGTGGGATGTTCCTATGGATTTTTCCTGCAGCGCTTTGACAGGACAAAATGGGAGTTATATGGCGTCGATCCTTCCGCACACGCGGTTGCTTATGCGCGGAAAAAATTAGGTAGAACAATTTTTACAGGTCCTTTGACACAACAGGATTTTCCGGATCAGTTTTTTGATATAATCACACTCTTTTATGTCCTTGAGCATGTGGTTGATCCTCTGGCATTTTTAACGGAGCTTTACAGGATCCTCAAGCCTAAAGGCCTCCTTGTCCTTAGGATACCTCATTCAGAGCCTATAATCCGGTTCTCGAAATTTTTCAAAATGGATATCCCCCTGCTTTATCCCCCTATGCACCTTTATGATTTTTCTCCCAATACATTGAAGCTAATCTTGAAAAAAGCGGGTTTCAGAAAAATATCTGTGGAAATCGGAGAATGTACAAGGATGGAAAGGTTTTTTCAAAGAGCCTTGTTAAATGTCATAACAAGATTTTCTATAGTTTTAAGTGATGTTACCAAAAGGATCTTTTTAATGCCCGGGCTGAGTAAAACGGCTTTTGCCATAAGGTCATGACTGGATATCAGATGGATCTGTGATGAGACTTGATTTGATAAATAAATTCTGACGGAAAGGGGCGGTATAATGAATAAGAAGGTGATGATAGTTTGTTTTCTGGTAATAATGATAACTGTTTTTATCTTTGGTTCTGCGATGGCTGTTGATTGGAGGTTCCCTCTTG
>JBLIRS010000196.1:0-6850 GCA_049472415.1 bacterium
TTGAAAAAATTGAATACTTGTATGACTTTGCACAAATGGTATTAGCTGATAATAATATCGATCCAAGAGAAATTGAGGTCTTTTCGGATTTGTGTAGAAGACTTGGTTTTGTGGAGGATAATATTCCTGACTTAATCGATTTTCTTATAGAAGAAACAAAAAATGGTTCTTCTAAAGAAAATATTATTAATACAATTAGAGCAAATCTTTAAAACATTAAAATAATGAAGATTTTAAGAAAAGGTATCTTTACAATAAAGTCTGCTGATAAAGATAAGGCTAATGATTCAACTATACATATTGATAAGGATCATCTTAAGCTTGAGAAACTTACCTATAAGGAACATGGATACAATCAATCATTGAAAAATAAAGGCAACCCTACTGTTTTTAGTATATATATTAGGAAAATCTTTGAGGGCTATAAAGAAGAAGTCAGAGAAGATGTTGAAAGTCAAGAAAGGGCAAAAATGCCTCACAAAGTCAAAATGGAAGGATTATTGGCTGAAAATAAAGGCTATAGAGAACAAATAGATGAAATTGAGAATTCAAAAAAAGCAAACTGCAAAGAAAAAATTGAAATACTTAACAATCGAATTCGTGAAATTAAGGAACACCCTGAAAATATCACTCATGATAAAATAAAATTTTCGATTGAAAAAACTGATCTTCCAATAAATACAAGAAGAAACATAATATCTTTCTTTAATATAAATTAATCCTCACAATTATATTGTCCCAAAATAGATTAAGAAATAAATATAATTGCATTTTACTGAAATTTCTTAATTCTTATAATCAATTTGAAGCTTACCCAAGAAGATTGAAATTAGAATCCTAAGAGTAGGGTTTGAATAGAACTTCTGCCCTTTTCCGGAATAAACTTAAAAATCCTCGACATTCATTAAATAGGGACAGCTACCTATTTAGTCGATCCTTAAGAAGATTTTAACTATCTGGATATCAACAATATAATGTTAATAACTTATGTAAAAAGATAGTTAAAAATTGCAAGTTTTTTTGCAAATTAGGTAAAAATCTTGCAGAAAATGTTAGGAAAATCACCAGATCAAAAACAGAAAAATTTATTTCAACCTTTGCTAAAAGAATTTATAAATCCAGATCATGAATTAGTGATACTAGCAGAAAGGATACCCTGGGAAGAACTGGAGGACGAGTTTCGTGAATTATACTCAGATACAGGGCAACCATCAAAGCCAGTGCGGTTAATGGCTGGACTGCTTATATTAAAACAGATGTACGATTTGGGAGATGAAACGATCATGCCGGTATGGGTACAAAATCCTTACTACCAATATTTTTGTGGAGAGGCAGAATTTCAGTGGAACTATCCCTGTGACCCAACCGATCTGGTTCATTTTCGCAAGCGCATAGGGGAGTCTGGAGTAGAAAAGATCCTGGAGCTATCCGTCAGGTTGCAGCCTAAGAAGGATTTGAGAAGCAAAGATGTAATAGTGGATTCCACAGTACAGGAGAAAAATATCACCTATCCAACAGATACGAAGCTGTATGTCAAGATTATTGATAGAAGCAATAAAATAGCAAAAAAAGAAGGCATTGCTTTACGCCAGAGTTACAAAAGAACAACCAAACAGTTATTGCTTAAGCAGCGTTTTGCCCACCATCCAAAGCGAAGAAAAGAGGCAGTAAAGGCTCAAAAGAAGCTACGGACAATAGCCGGTAGATTAACCCGGGAGTTGGAAAGGAAATTACCGGAAGAAAGGCTTAAGTTGTACCTTAACGATTTGGAGCTCTTTAAAAAGGTCCTGGCACAGGAACGGTTTGATAAAGACAAGATTTATAGTTTACATGAACCTGATACAGCTTGTATTGCAAAAGGGAAAGCGAGTAAAAAGTATGAATATGGGTCAAAAGTATCTTTTGCCATGCTTCCGGGTAGCAACATTATTGTAGGGGTAGTAAATTACAAAGGCAATCCGCATGACAGTACAACACTTGAAGGGACATTAAATCACTGCAGAAAAATACTCGGTAGGGAATTTAATAATGCAATAGTTGATCGGGGTTATAGAGGTAAAAAAAGAATTGGAAAGACAAACATCATTTCACCGGGTCCACCCATTAAAAACAATGAATACCAGAGAAGAAAGAAAAGAAGACAATGTCGGAGCAGAGCAGCAATAGAGCCAGTGATAGAGCATATCAAAGATGACTGCGGAATGGCCAGGAACTATTTGAAAGGGACTATTGGTGATGAAATGAATGCTATTTTGTCTGCTGCAGCATTCAATTTCCGCAGATTGCTCAGGGTAATTGAGCAGGAAATAATTTTTCCTGTTTTTGGAAAGATATTTTTCCAGAAAAAACTTGCATTGATTTTTCAATTTCATGAAAAATCAACTTCTTAAGGATCGACTATTTAAAAATATGGTTGCTGGGTACTGGGTGCTGCCCGCCCGACTGAACGTCGTTTCCCTCCAAGATGACCCTTTCGGACGGGCGGGCGGTGTTGCTGGTTCTAAGTTTTAGGATTAAATCCCCCGTCACTGATAATCTCACTCCGTTCGATGTCAAGACAACCCCTGCCTTAAGGCAGGCAGACTTTACAAAGAGGAGACAATGTCTTAACAATTTATATTACTTCCTATCCTCCAATAAGCCTGAAGGATGAATGACTATCTTTTAATCAATAATTTTAAATTTATTGCTTACTTCTTCCAATCCTTCAAGTGGCATTTTATATTTCGCCAGGTAGACATATTTCGTACCAGTATCGGATATATTTATTTTGTAATTCACTCCAGTCCCAGCTTTATCCTTATATTCATATTTTATGATTTGACTATCTTTTAATCGATCTAAAAAAATTGAATAGCTTTCCTTTAAAGGTACTTTAATATTCAGGTTGTAATCAATATTATTTATCTTCTCTAATGAAAGTTTGGTTCCTAAAAGGTCCTGCAAAAATACTTCATTTGTTTCTTCTGATTCTATTTCAGTATGTGGCTGCATGGTGGGTTTAGATTTACCATCGTGGTAAATGTATTTTGTTGGTATAAATTTATCTATGCGAATAACCCCCTGGCAATGAGGCCATCGATCAGATGAGAAATCAATCAACTCAATAATAGGTTTTGAAAATTCTGTTATCATATATTGGGGTCCGGGTAATTGCCTGTATTTATCTGGATTAGTTGGATGAAATTCTGTCCTATTACTGGCAGTTATTTTCCCAACGAAAACGATTGACTCTTCAATATTGGGATTAGTATTGAATAGTGAATTTTTATCATAGCAATAAATGCATACTTTTCTGTCCACAATAAACAATTCTGCCAATTCCTCTTCAAATTCAATATAAATACTATCAAGGGATTTAATATTCTGATAATTTTCAGATTCAAGATGGATTATTAATTCCTGATCTTCATAAAATGTAAATTCTGGCAAAGTGACATCAAATTTCCCTCTGTCAAATATGATTTTCTGAGCATGTTTATAAAAATCAATTTTGTTTGGATCAAATAATTCAGATGCTTGCCTACATATTTCTATTTGGTTTTCTATTTGTGTGCATATCTTATCTTCTTCAGTACATTCAACAATTATCCCGGATTCATAATTGCATCCCAACAGTGCGTTAGCTGTCCAGTTATGTGAGCCAATATAGATAATAGCCAAACCATTGCCCTGTTCCGTATAAATTATTTTGGTATGCATTAATGGTCTAATAGGCTCTAAGGGTAAAACATAATTTTTCCATCCTGTATGTACCCATAATCGATTATCCGTCAGTTCATAAATCTCATTCAGTGCATTTACATTTGTTGGATAATTTATAGCTACTACTCCATATCCTTGAGTATTCCTTATTTTACGTAAGTTATGCTTAAGTTGGTTTAACCCTTCCTTAGTTATGAACGCTATCGAAAATTTAATTAGGATAGCATTTGACAGAATATCATTCACAACTTTTGAAATGTTGCTATTTGGCTTTTCTGATATTGGGTATATTTTCATAATTGCTTTATAATAAAGTTATTGATAAATTTGATGTTAGCCAAATAAGTTGAGAATGGACTCCCAGGAGTAGGGTTGGAGGAGGATTTCGACCTTTTTACGGAACAGTCCTAAAAATCCCCGGCGTTTTAAGTAAAAATCGGTTTGTGATTCTATATCGATGAAGGTTGGACCCATTTTAGCAAATGATATACCTCGTTTTAATCTGGGCTTTCCGGGCACCCTTTGTATCTTTGCAGGGGCTCGTTTAGGTTTCTCATAACTTTTTGTATAGAATCTTTGCCTTTCACGCTGTTCAAAGACCAGGTCCTCCTCTTCTATTGTTTCCATGCTTACAGAACGGACTGCTGTGGCAACTTCCGGGGGGAGCTTCTGCCTTGTAATTCGCGCTAAACGTTTCAATACCTCTAATATTTCAGGTTTATTAAAGTTTTTCCACTCTCCAACAAGTAACTTGAAAACTTCTGACAACAGTTTTACCTCCTGTATTGATGCACTGAAAATTGAATAATCGGGATCGGAATAAGAATAATATCCCTCGTTGAACACAATCGGTGCATTGAACCCCAGGATATCGCTCCGCATGACGCGGATATCATCGCGGATGGTCCTCTCCCCCACTCCCTTGTATACACCCCGGTACTCCGCCAGGGCTTCGGAACAGGCTTCCATCAGACTCTTTATGTCGTGCTTCCGGTGCGGGTTCCGGAGACATTGGTCAATGGTCTTGTACCGGATCAGTGCATTCAGGTTGGTTGGCATACGATTTTTTTTGTAATGCAGAAAGAGTGCATTGGGGTGGTGTTTATTTGTGTTAGATCCTGAAACGAGTTCAGGATGACAAAAAACCGATAAACTGTAACACATATAAATTTAGAAATTATGAAGATAGAATGCAAGGATTTTCAACAGGAGGGGCGGATTTCTCTCCTCCAATTCCGGACCACGGACCAGGAACTGTGGGAGTTTTATCCCGGTGCACCGGCAGTGGAATCGGGTGACCTGGTGATCAAAGAGCTGGGTGAAGGGGGCCGCGTGGAAGAGCTCCAGGTGATCAACAATACCCATAAATACCTCTTTTTAATGGATACCGATCTATTGATCGGGGCCAAACAGAACCGGCTTCTTAACTCATCGGTGCTATTTGCGCCCCGCTCACATTCAGTGATGTCGGTATCATGCGTTGAACGAAGCCGGTGGCACTCCACCTCAGCACATTTCAAGTTGAGTAACCACCACATCGAACCGGATATACGAAAACACAAGGTAACAGCGCTGAAACAAGATCCGAAAACTTTCCGTGCATCAGCCAGGAAGTTCCAGGGTGAAGTGTGGGACCGGGTGGCGGCTAAAAGCAGAGAGGTTACCATCAATAATCCGACCGAGGATTACCATCGGGTACTGGATAAGAAAGCCGCAATGAAAGATCCGGAACCGTTTCATTTCAAGCTCAATAAGGAAGCAAACGGAATGGCTGTCCTGGTTGATGATGCAATCGCTACAGTGGATCTGTTTGGTTCGCATCCCGTGTATGAGTACTACTTCCCGCGAATGATTCAGAATATCGATTTTGCGTTGAAACACGGAAAGGCATCTGATCTAACGGAAAAGAAGGCGGTCAGCCTGGTGGATAAGTATATTTCCAAACAGGGATCAAACAAATCTGTGTTTTATCCTGTGAAAAGCGGGGTTGGGGAGATCAGGCAGATTGAGTCGAAGCATTCTGCAGGCGCGGAGCTGGTGTTTGATAAACGGATTGTGCATACGTTTTTATTGTCGCAATAGATGTTAACTATTAATAAGCAATATTCGCCAGCGCACATGCCTGTTTGCTGTTCGCTCGCAATGCGAACGGGCTACTTTCTTCCATTGATGAAGAAAGTAACCAAAGAAATCTCCGCTTCATAAGAATTGCTTGAAAACCAGGGACTCCCCAGCCACAGATAAAATGAACTCCCCCGCCGTTGGCGGGATCAAACAGCATTTTATCTTTCTGGCCTGCCCTGCATCCCGGTTTTCATACGCAATTCTTGTGAGGCGGTTCAACACTCTTCGAGTGTTTTGGGGATACCAACGCTAATATTCTATATCTTCTCGTCGTTGAAGCACTTATTTTATCACCAAGCCCTGAAAAAAGCATTGTATATTATTAGAATTTATCCTAATCGCCCGAAGGGCGAGAGAACGGCCTATAAACATTTTATGTGCAAAACAAGGTGCAGAAAAATGGCGTTGATTGTGGCCCTCAAGGCCACTCGAGCAACCTTGTCTGATCCCGCCAACGGCGGGAGAGTTTAGGTTGCGCATGCTTTTCGAGCCGTAGTTTTGCCATAAAATATTTAGCAGCCTTGATGGCCTGGTTGGCTTTTGTTTACTTTTCTCATTAAGGAGAAAAGTAAAAGCCCGCCCGGCTTGAGGGCATGATTTAGATATAGAATTGATTTTATTCATGGACTGATGAGGTATAATTACATTTAAAGTATATCATACCACCATCCGGTTCACCGTTCGCCGCTCCCGAAATGGTTTGAATTTTTAATTCAACTACCATTTCGAGGATGCTCGAAAATTTACGCAAATGCATTCCATACCTGCATGATTTGCTAATTTTCGGCACAATGCGAACGGGTTACTTTGTTACTCACAATATTGTTTATTTTAAACGGTGTTCGTGATCCCTTCGGGATTCCATTTTCTGAAGAAAGTAGCCAAAGCCGCCCGGGCAGGGAAATCTCCGCTGCATAAGAATTGCTTGAAAACCAGGAACTCCTCAGCCACAGATAAAATGAACTCCCCCGCCGTTGGCGGGATCAAACAGCATTTTATCTTTCTGGCCTGCCCTGCGTCC